>CAIYDT010000248.1 GCA_903924985.1 uncultured Acetobacteraceae bacterium | reverse complement strand
GCAACACCGAATCAGTGGGAAACTGACGGTATCGAGTCGAGATAATCTCAGGCCGACCATTGCAAAATGGCCCACCCAGACGAGTCTGGCGATCATGGCTTCAGGAGTGCGTCACCAACACCCCGGAACACAGGATGAGCCGCTTTTATATATGCGGCACACCCGGCGGGCCAAGTCTGGATGCGAGGAACGGCATGGACTTCTAAGTCCAGGCTTTCCGGTTACACGACAAGAAGGGGCAGGCCGGGAGGTCTGTCCCTTTTTGTCGTACCACGCCCATTCCGCCACGATTGACTCCCGGTGCCATTTCTGTGCGAACTACGATAATGCAATCGCTTTTTTGGCCAGCCTTGCAGTGCCTCCCGCCCGCCGGGTGCCTCACAAGACCTCCAAATTCCCGGTTGACGACCGCACCGAGCGCTCTTGCCCGGTGTTCAGGACAGAGAGAGACGCAGGCTATGGCTACCGGTACTGTCAAGTGGTTCAACACCACCAAAGGCTTCGGCTTCATCATGCCGTCGGATGGCGGCAAGGATGTGTTCGTACACATCACGGCGGTGCAGGCCGCCGGCATGCGGGGCCTCAACGAAGGTCAGGCGCTTTCCTATGAGGTGACGATGGAACGCGGCAAAGCCGCGGCGGCCAACCTCAAGACGGTCTGACGCAGCCGCATCTCCCTATCCCGCTCGCGTGCCTGGGGAGCACGCTTTGGAAGGAGTGATTCGCCATGGCTATCGGCACTGTTAAATGGTTCAACGCAACCAAGGGCTTCGGCTTCATCATGCCGCAGGATGGCGGCAAGGATGTGTTCGTGCATATCACGGCCGTCCAGGCCGCCGGCCTGAAGGGCCTGAATGACGGGCAGAAGATAAGCTACGACGTCGTGATGGAACGTGGTAAGGCCGCGGCCACCAACCTCAAGCTCGACTGACGTACGTTTCATTCGCCTGACCCGATGCGGGCCGCGCTGGGGGTGAACCCCTGGCGGCGGCCCGTTTTGCTTTGGATGCATCCCATGTTCACGTTGCCCGAACTGGAAGACGCGCAGCGTCTGGTTCACCAAAGTTTCCCGGGAACGCCCCAATGGGCCTGGCCGCTGCTGGCGCAGCGCACCGGGGCGGACGTCTGGGTCAAGCACGAGAACCACACCCCTACTGGCGCGTTCAAGCTGCGCGGCGGGCTGGTTTACGCCGAGCGGCTGGCGCGGGAACGGCCGGGGGTGGCGGGGATTGTGTCCGCCACGCGGGGCAATCATGGACAGTCGCTGGCTTGGGCGGGCAAGCGGTACGGCGTGCCGGTCACCATCGTGGTGCCCGTCGGCAACAGCGCCGAAAAGAACGCCGCGATGCGGGCCTTGGGCGCTCGGCTGATCGAGCATGGCGCCGATTTTGAGGCCGCACGCGACAAGGCCAGCGCGCTGGCGGCCGAGGAGGGGTTGGAGTTCGCCCCCTCCTTCACCCCCGACCTCGTGAAGGGTGTCGCGACCTACGCGCTGGAGCTGTTCCGCGCGGCGCCGCCGCTGGATGCGGTGTATGTGCCGATCGGCCTGGGCTCCGGCATTTGCGGGGCGATCCGGACGCGGGATTTGCTGGGGTTGAAGACCGAGATCGTCGGGGTGCAGGCGGCCGGGGCGGATTGCTACGCGCAGTCGTTCGCCGCTGGGCGGGTGATCGCGCTGAACCGAGCCGACACCCTGGCCGATGGCATGGCGGTGCGGCTGCCGGACGCGGAGGCTTTCGCACAGATCAAGGCCGGCGCGTCCCGCATCGTGACCGTGACCGACGATGAGATCGCCGCCGCGATCCGAGCCTATTGGACCGACACCCATAATCTGGTGGAGGGCGCTGGTGCGGCTCCCCTGGCCGCGCTGTTGCAAGACGGCGTTCGGATGGCGGGTAAGCGGGTCGGACTGGTGGTCAGCGGGGGGAATATAGATCTTGCACTGTTCCGGGACTGGGTGATGCGCTGAACGCCGAGGAGCAGAGGAATAAGGGCATAACCGGTGGCAAGCTCGGCTGCCTTGGCTGGCGTCAGGCCTGCTTGGCTGGCAATCGAAGGCAAATTGAGCGCTGCATTTCTGAGGATCTCCAACCAGCTATTTGATCAGGGTATGGGCATCCTATTTAGTTTCTAATTCGACCTGAATATAGGAGATGATGCCGCGAAGAGAACTAATGAGGCGCTGGATGTACTCAAAGCAATAGGTCTTTTGCATAAATTTGAAATTCGCAGCAACGTTCCGGCTGCGAACGTCTCCTGCCCCCTTGTTAGCCGTAAGTCTGCATTACCAGTGGCTGCCGATGAACGTCCAGATTTGAGGTGTCGGGGCCACATCCAGAACGTAGGGGATGGGCGCAATCCTGTCGGTGCGGCAGCGCGGCAAACATCCGCCTCGGAGATCGGCTGGGTGGCCGAAGCAGACCGCGCGGAAGTTCTCTTCCGCTGTCGCTCATCCAACCCCGTTCGGCGTCCCGATCATGTCCCCCTGGCACCCGACAGCCCGTGATGCTCTCCCACGAGCGGTGACGGCATCACTCCATCGACAGCAGCACCCGTCCGATCGTGGCCCGCGACTCAATGAGCCGGTGCGCATCGGCCGCCTGCTCCAACCCGAACACCTTGGCCAACGCCAGATGCAACTTCCCACCCTGGATGGCGCCAAGCAGATCGTCCATGCGTTTGCCCGCTTCAGCCGCGTCGCGCATGTGGTTGGCCAGCCGGGGACGGGTGAAGAACAGCGAACCGGCATTGCCCAGAGCCATGGGCGAGATCGACTCCACCACGCCGGAGGTATTGCCGTACAGCACCACCAGGCCGCGCGGCCGCACGCACTGGATCGTCTTGTCCAATGTCTCAGGGCCCACCGCGTCATAAGCGACATCGACGCCTTTGCCATCGCCCCAGGATTTCACCGCGGCAACAAAATCCTCGTCGCGGTACAGGATCACCCGGTCGGCGCCGAGGCCTTTGACGAACGCGGCTTTCTCCTGGCTGCCGACCGTCGCCAGCACCGTCGCGCCGCATGCCTTCGCCAGCTGCACCAGAACATGCCCGACGCCCCCCGCCGCGGCATGGATCAGACAGGTCATGCCCGGCGCCAGTTTGCCGGTATCGTGCGCGAGATAGTGCGCGGTCGCGCCCTGCGATGGCAGACCCGCGACGTCCTTGAGATCGAGACCGTCGGGCACCTTGGTGGCACGCCACGCCGGAAGGGCGATATACTCCGCGTATGAGCCGAGCTGCTCGCCGTACACCACGCGGTCGCCCGGCCGTAGCGCAGTCACGTTGCTCCCGACCGAGACCACGGTCCCGGCGCCGCCACCGCCGATCTTCAGCGGCGCCTCGGCCTCGGTCAGCGTTTTGTTGGTCCGATACACGCCCTCCCGCTGGTAAACATCGGCGAACCCCACCAGCGCGTATTGCAATTTGACGACCACCTGGTCCGCCCCGGCGACCGGTACCTTGGTGTCGATCAAGGTCAGCACCTCCGGCCCGCCCAGTTTGGGTAGTACGATCATCCGCATGGTGTCGTTGGCGCGATCGGACATGGCGTCGGTTCCTCCGGTTTCGAAAAATGTAGGTCAATTTGACCGCAACATGAAATCGCGGCCGGTGATGCGTTGGCCAACCGCCACGAACAGCATCGTGGTGAATGCCATGATCAGTCCCAACGCGGCAAGCTGTTCGAATTCGGCGCCCTCGGTCAGGTCGAAGAACATCACCGACATCGTGCGCGTGCGTGGGCCGTAAAGGAACAGTGCCGAACTGACTTCTCGGGACGCGGCGATGAACACCAGCAGCCATACCGCGACGATGTTGCGCTTCAGCAGCGGGAGCACCACGGCCCGCAACACTCTCATCCGCCCGCCGCCAAGGATCCGCACCGCGTCCTCCATCTCCGGATTGAGGCCGCGCATGGCGGCGGAGGCGTTGGCGAAAGCGATCGGCAGGAAACGGGAGGTAAACGCCAATACCAGAATCGCGCTGGTGCCGGCGAGGGACAGCGGCGGCGGGGCATAGGCGGCGTAAAACCCGATCGCCAAGACGATGCCGGGGATCGCGAACGGTGCGAGGCACAGCACCGACAGCACAGAGCCCAAAGGCGTCAGGCCGCGTATGACCACGTAGGCCGTCGCCAGCGCCAAAGCGACCGCGAGGCTCGCTGCCGCCGTCGCGTAGCTGAAGGTATTGAGGATCGATTGCCGCAGTGTCGCCTGCTCGAATAGCAACCGGTAGAAATTGCTCAGGGTCAGGTTGTCCAGCGAGAAGCCGCGCGCCCAGGCTTTGGCGAACGCGGCCTGCAGGAGGACCACGTAGGGAAGAGTGACGGTCAAGCTGGTGACGAACAGCGACCAACCGAGCATCGGCCAGCGCCCGGCGCCAAGCTCGATCGGCCGCCGCTCGCCGCCTTTGCCGGACAGCGCCACGTAGCCGCGGCGACGCAACACGTGCTGTTGCAGCAGGAACAGCGCGATGGTGACGAGCAGAAGAGGCATCGCGTAAGCGGCGGCGGCTTCCACGCGCAGTGGAAAACCGAAGAATTCCAGCAACTGCAACGGCACCAGGTTGATATGCGCCGGCAACGCGATGATGACGGTGGAGCCGATGATCGAGATCGCCTCCAGATACGTGATGATCCAGGCGCCGAACAGCGCCGGCGCAACCAGAGGCAGCGTGATTCGCACGGTCGTGACGAAGCGTCCGGCGCCGAGGATATTGGCGGCATCCTCGATCTCGCTCGACACCAGTTCCAGCGCCGCCGTGGTGAACACGAACGTGTATGGGATCGAGTAGATGGCGATGACGAACACCAGCCCGGTCAGGCTGTAGATGTTCAATGGTCCGCTGGCGGCGCCGGTGGCCGCGACATACAGCCGGTTGAGCCATCCCGCGTTCGGCGAGCTCAGCAGCACCCAACTGGTCGCGCCCAGAAAGGGCGGCGTGATGAAGGTCAGCATGACCATCGCCCGCACCAGCCGCTTGCCCGGCATGTCGGTGCGGGCGACGGCCCATGCCATCGGCGCCGTGAGGATCAGGCAGAACGTGGCGACGCCGGCGCCGAGTAGCGCGGAATTCCAGAACCCCCGCACGTACCGCGTCCGACTGAACGCCTCGGTATAGCTGTCGAGCGTCAGCCCGGGTGGCGTCCCATTGACGTGCTGGAGGCTGATCAGAACAACTTCGGCGATCGGAAAAGCAACCAGCAGCAGGAGCAGTGCCAGCAACCCTGCCCAGACCAGCTGCGTGGCATCGAGCTTCGACAGAAGACGGGACGGCGTCATCCGGTGTTCAGTGCGTCGCGGTCAATGACTGAACAGGTCACGCCAGCGCTCGACCAGATCCGCCAGCAGCTTCTCCGATTCAGCGGTGCTGACCGGCGGCGCCAGCGCGATGTCGCCGAGCGCGCGGCCCCCCGCGATCGTGCTGACCACCTCCGGCCGCACCGATTGCAGGTGCGCGTCCGCCATGATTCGCGAGTGCTCGGCGCTGAGCAGAAACTCGGTGAAAAGCCTGGCCGTATTCGGCTGCGGCGCGGTCTTAAGGATCGCGGTATAGCCAATCAACACCACGGTACCGTCGGTCGGATAGACCACGGCGATCGGATTGCCTTTTTCGGCGCTCGCGATGGCGATCGTGTCCGGTAGCGCGGCGACGACGCGCTCTCCGGCGTTCAGGGCGGTGAGACTGTCGAGCGTCGACCGCTGCACCAGCGGATCGTTCTTCCTCAGCTTCTCGAAGTATGAGAAACCCTCCCGCTTCACCATGGTCATGTCCCAGGCCGCGTCAAAGCCGCTGAACGACGGGTCGCCGATCGCGATTTTGCCCTTCCATTTGGGGTCCAGCAGAGCAGTCCAGTTGGTCGGGGCCTCCGCGGCGGTCACCTTGGTGGTGTTGTAAGCCAACCCCATCAGGCCGATGCCCATCGGGTAGATGTAGCCAGGTGTGATCATCGGCTTCACGCCCGCGCTGAGGCGGCTCGCGGCCTCGGGGGTGTATTCCATCAACTCACCAGCGCGCATCAGCATCTCGTACTGACCGCCGATGCCGGTGGTGGTGAACACGCTGGCCGTGGCGACGTGGTTGCGCAAGTCCTGGTTCAGCCGCTGAAAGATGCCGCCGGACGTCAGCCGAACCGGCGTGACGGTCAGCCCGGGATAGGCTTTGGCGAATGCCTCGGCCGCTTTGGCGGGCAGATCCTGCGAATAGAAGCTGATATACCATGTCATGGGCCCTTCCTTGAGGGCCGCTTCAAAGATCGCCTTCGTATCGGCTCTCGCGGGCGCGGTTTGAACGATCAACCAAATCCCGAGCAGGAGTATGCACCGCATGGCGCCTTCGGCACGAATGGATCTCATGATATGCGTTTCCTTCGCGTCGGTATGACAGACCTCCAGGCGACGCTGATGTGCGGAACCGGCGGTCGCGCTTGTTTAGCCCGGCGGCAGCTTGGTGGAAACCGGTCCGAGGTCGAGGTGAATAACGCCCGGAGTCGCCTGTTACCAGCAGCGTTCTCGCATAATGTCCAGCTGTCCCGCCCGAGAATCGGAGGCCGGCGGAGGCACTCACTCATTTCGGGGTGAGCATTACTCTGCCATGTCATGCCTGCTTCGTCAGCCATCAGGCTGAATGTTGGGTTTGGGCTGGTCGTTCCTTGGCTCTGAATATCTTGTATGGGCGCAGATCAGACATCGGCGCAACAAGCCCCGCACGTCCGCCCCCACCCAATGCCGACATCCAAATTGACCGACTACGGGCTTATCTCCGTCCCTGAAGCACCTCTCGGATCCCGGCGACAATCCGATTTCGGTCCGGAAACACAGCGTTCTCCAACACCGGGCTATACGGTATCGGCACCTGCAACGCACAAACCCGCTTCACCGGCGCCTTCAGCCGCGCAAACGTCGCCGCATCCTCGGTGACCAACGCCGCGACCTCCGCCGAGAACCCGGCCGTCGGCCCCGCCTCATCGGCGATCACCAGCCGCCCGGTCTTCCGCACCGACCCCCGGATCGTCTCCGTATCCAGCGGCACCAGCGTCCGAGGATCGACGACCTCGACCGAGATCCCCTCCGCGGCCAGCGTCTCGGCCGCGGCCAGCGCCTCATGCACCAACCAGGCGAGCGCGACGACCGTCACGTCGCTGCCCTCGCGTTTCACATCGGCAACACCGAACGGGATCGTGTAGTCCCCCTCCGGCACCGGCCCTTTCAGCCCCATCAGCCGCCCCGACTCAAACGAAATGACCGGGTTATTGTCGCGGATCGCCGTCTTCAGCAGCCCCTTCATGTCGGCGGGCGTCGAAGGCAGGAACATCTTCAACCCCGCCACGTTCATGAACATCGAATAGGGCGACTGCGAGTGCTGTGCCGCGACCAGCCCGCCGCCCCCGACCGACGCCCGAAACAGCATCGGGAAGTTCACCTGCCCGCCGAACATGTAATGAATCTTCGCCGCCTGATTGACGATCTGGTCCATCGCGACAAAGCAGAACGTCACCTGCCGCCAGTCGACGATCGGGCGGAAGCCTGAGCCCGCCGCACCGATCCCCATCCCGGTCATCGCCGCTTCGGCGATCGGCGTCACCTTGATCCGCTCCGGCCCGAACTCATCCCACAGCGACGGCAGCGCGTCCGTCGACATATAGAAAACCCGCTTGTCCCGCCGCATCTCCTCGGCGATCGCCTCGAGCGCGGCCTGGTTGTATGTCAGTTCTCGCATCGTCCGATCCTCGCGTCAGGCCGCAAACACGTCGTCGGTCGCCTGTTCCGGTTCGGGGAACGGGCTGGCCTCGGCAAAGGCAACGGCCGCGTCGAGCGCCGCCATTATGTCCCCCTCCATGGCCCTCAGCCCGGCATCGTCGAGTTCGCCCTGCTCCCGGAGCTGCCCCGTCAGCAGCGCGATCGGATCCCTGCGCATCCAGGCTTCGACCTCCGCCCTGTCGCGCGGATCGGGCTGCCCCTTGCGTTCGGTGTGGGCTCGGTGGCGGTAGGTCTTGCACTCGATCAAAGTGGGGCCGGCGCCCGACCGTGCCCGGTCCACGGCCTGGTTCGCCGCCTGGTAGACCGCGAACACGTCGTTGCCGTCGACTATAACCCCCGGAATGCCATAGCCGGCCGCGCGCCCCGCCACATCGGGCATCGCATGCGTGCTGGCCGCCGTTGTCTGCGCCGCGTGCAGATTGTTCTCGCACACGTAAATCATCGGCAACTTCCAGGTCGCCGCGATATTGAGGCACTCGTGGAACGGCCCGGCATTGGAGGCGCCATCCCCGAAGAACGACACCGCGACGCCGCCTTTGCCTTCTATCTGCGCCGCGAGGCCCGCGCCGGTGATGATCGAGATACCGCCCGCGACGATCCCGTTGGCGCCAAGCATGCCGATACCGAAATCGGCGATGTGCATGGAACCGCCCTTGCCCTTGCAGTAACCCGTTTGGCGCCCATACAGCTCGGCCGTCATGCGGTTCAGGTCGGCGCCCTTGGCGATGCAATGGCCGTGGCCGCGATGCGTCGAGATGATACGATCGGTGCGTTCGAGCGCGGAGCAGACGCCAACCGCGACCGCTTCCTCCCCAATGTAGCAGTGCACGACGCCGTAGATCTTGCCGGCCAGGTAGTCGGCGGAGGCGCGCTCCTCGAAGCGACGGATGGTGAGCATCTGGCTCAGCATGGCGCGCTGCTTGTCGGGCGGCAGATTAAGCGAGAGGCTCATGGCGTGATCCCTCCAGGCCTGTCAGGGCGCTTCATGATGGACCACAGTACGACACTTGGCAACCGGAACGCCGGCCCTGGCTGGGCGGGGTCAGAAGGCGGTCGAGTGCCATCGCCGCGGCGTCCACCCCCAACCCTCCCCTGGCCAAACGCCCCTAGACCCCCCATCTTCCCCCCAACGCTCCCCTCGGGAAGGACCCTTGCCCATGACTGCCCTCGCCGCCACCGACGCACTGTTTTTCGACCGGCCCGATGCCGCGCTGGACCGTGACACGGCCCAAAAGCTGGTCGGCGGCGCGCTGAACGGTAGCGACGACGGGGAACTCTTCCTGGAATACCGGGAAAGCGAGAGCATCAGCCTCGACGACGGCGTCATCCGCAGCGCCGGGTTCGACACCACCTACGGCTTCGGCCTGCGCGCCGTCGCGGGGGAGGCAACCGGCTACGCCCACGCGGGGGAGGTTTCCGAGGCTGCCCTCCGCCGTGCCGCCACCAGTGTCGCGGCGATAGCAAACGGAAAGTCCGGCACCATCGCCGAACCCCCACGCGCCACCAACAGCCGCCTCTATTCCGACGCGAATCCGCTGAAGGAAATGGATTTCTCCGCCCGTACCGGGCTGCTCGGCGAGATCGACGCCTATGCCCGAGCGAAGGACAGCCGGATCGTGCAGGTCATGGCGTCGATCAGCGGGGAGTGGCAGGCGGTGCAGATCATGCGCGCCGACGGCGACCGCATCGCCGACCTGCGCCCGCTGGTGCGCCTGAACGTCTCGGTCGTCGTGGAGAAGGACGGACGCCGCGAAACCGGCAGCTACGGCACCGGCGGCCGCTTCGCCTACGACGCCGTCACCGGTGAATCCACCTGGCGTAAAGCCGTCGACGAAGCGCTGCGCCAGGCCCTCGTGAACCTCGAATCCAAACCCGCCCCCGCCGGCGAGATGGAGGTCGTGCTTGGCTCCGGCTGGCCCGGCATTCTGCTGCACGAGGCCATCGGCCATGGGCTGGAGGGCGACTTCAACCGCAAGAAGACGTCCGCTTTTTCGGGATTGATGGGCCAGCAGGTCGCCAGCCGCGGCGTCACCGTGATCGACGACGGCACCATGCCGGACCGGCGCGGCAGCCTGACGGTCGACGATGAAGGCACCCCCACCAACCGCACCGTCCTGATCGAGGACGGCATCCTGGTCGGTTATTTGCATGATCGGCTGAACGCTCGACTCATGAACATGAAACCCACCGGCAACGGGCGGCGTGAGTCCTACGCCTGCTCCCCCATGCCCCGCATGACCAACACCGTGATGCTGGGTGGCAAGAATACCAAGGACGAAATGATCCGATCGGTGAAGCGCGGCCTGTACGCGGTGAACTTCGGCGGCGGGCAGGTGGATATCACGTCCGGCAAGTTCGTGTTCTCCGCCAGCGAGGCCTACCTGATCGAGGACGGCAAAGTCACTACGCCCGTGAAGGGCGCGACCCTGATCGGCAATGGGCCGGACGCGCTGACACGGGTAGAAATGATCGGCGACGACCTGGCGCTGGACCCCGGTATCGGCACCTGCGGCAAAGCCGGCCAAGGCGTGCCGGTCGGGGTGGGGCAGCCCACCATCAAGCTGTCCGGCCTGACGGTGGGCGGCACGGGCTGATCGCTACTTCGAAACGTACTCCAGCACCGCCCGCGCCGGCCTGATCCCAAAACACCGGCCCCCGCTTCCCTGTACGCTCCCCCCAGCAACGCCACCCAGGAATCCCCCCGCGCATGTCCGACCACCTCAACCTCCTCTCCGACCTGATCGCCAAAGCGAAAGCCGCGGGGGCGGATGCGGCGGATGCCGTGCTGGCGGCGGGCACGTCGCTGTCGGTGTCCCGCCGCCTCGGCCAAACCGAGCACGTCGAACGGGCGGAGGGCCGGGACCTGGGCCTGCGGGTCTTCGTCGGCCAGCGCGCCGCGATGGTATCCTCCAGCTCCGTCGATCCCGCCGGGTTCCAGGCACTGGTGGAGCGCGCCGTCGCCATGGCGCGCGTCATCCCCGAGGACCGCTACGCCGGCCTCGCCGACACCATGCGGCCGCCGGAGCCGGACACGCTGGACCTCGACGACCCCAGCGAACCCAGCGCGGAAGCCCTGATCGAACGGGCCGCCAAAGCCGAGGAAGCCGCGATGGCCGTCCCCGGCGTCACCAACTCCGAGGGCGCGGACGCCGGGTATGGACGGTCGGAGGTCGTGTTGGTCACCTCCGCCGGGTTCGCCGGGCGCCGGACGGGCACCAGCCACTCCATCTCGGCCACCGCCTTGGCGGGGGTCGGGACGGACATGCAGCGGGACTACGACTACCATTCCGTCGCGCATTTATCCGATCTGGACGACCCCACCGAGATCGGGCGCAGCGCCGGGGAGCGCGCCATCCGCCGCCTGAACCCCACCCGCCCGCAAACCGCCAAGCTGCCGGTCATCTACGACCCCCGCGTCGCCGGCAGCCTGCTCGGGCACCTGACCGGCGCCATCAACGGGGCCTCCGTCGCGCGCGGTACCACCTTCCTGAAGGACAAGATGGGCCAGCGCATCTTCACCCCCGGCATCTACATCCACGACGACCCACGCCGCGTCCGGGGCCCCCGATCGAAGATGTTCGACGGCGAAGGCACCCCCACCAAAGCCCGTGCTTTGATCGAGGACGGCATCCTCACCACCTGGCTCCTCGACTCCCGCTCCGCTCGGCAGCTCGGCCTGGTATCCACCGGCCATGCGGCCCGAGGCACCGGCGGGCCGCCGTCACCGTCCGCCACCAACCTTTATCTGGCAGCCGGCACCCAAACCCCGGAAGAGTTGATGGCCGACATCAAGCTGGGCCTCTACATCACCGAGCTGATCGGCATGGGCGTCAACGGCCTGACCGGCGATTACAGCCGGGGCGCGGCCGGATTCATGATCCGCGACGGCGTGCTGGCCGAACCGGTGGCCGAGATCACCGTCGCCGGCCACCTGAACGACATATTCGCGAGCTTGACCCCCGCCAACGATTTGCGCTTCCGTCGCGGCACCGATTCGTCCACGGTGCGGGTCGAAGGAATGACGATGGCCGGGGCGTAACGTCCCCCTGGTCCAACACGGTCCGGCACCCCATATGGCGCGGGATCGAATAACAAAGACAAGGACCATGAAGCACACAAAATTCGTTATCGCCCTCCTGCCCGCCCTCGCCATCGCCCTGGCCCCGGCGCTCGCCGATGCTCGGGCTTTGGGAGGCTCGTCCGCGGGCAGCCGGGGCGGCATGACCTACTCGGCGCCGCCCAGCACGAACACCGCGCCCTCGGGCGCGGCGCCGATGCAGCGCAGCATGACGGCACCTACCGCCCCGACCTCCGGCTCCACGGCGCCGGGCATGGCGCCGCGCTCGTCGTTCGGCGGCGGGTTCATGGGCGGGCTGATCGGCGGCGGCATCATCGGGATGATGATGGGTAACGGGCTGTTCCACGGCGGCTTCGGCGGCATGTTCGGGCTGCTGATCCAGTTGGTGCTGGTCTTCTTCGTCGCGCGCTGGCTGTTCCGCACGTTTCTGGGCGGCAGCCCCGTGACCGCGCAGGGGCCTGCCCAAGGGGTAAATATGTTCATGGGCCAAAACGCCCCGCCTCCTCCCATGGGTGGCGGCGGCAGCGCCGGAGGCCCTCCGCCCATTACCATCGGCCCGCAGGACTACCAGCAGTTCGAGCAGCTCCTGCAAGGCATCCAGGCCGCCTGGAGCGCGCAGGACCTCAACGGCCTCCGCGCGATGGTGACGCCCGAAATGCTGAGCTATTTCAATGAGCAACTCTCCGAACAGGCCAGCCGTGGGGTGCGCAACATTGTGGGCGACGTGCGCCTGCAATCCGGCGACTTGGCGCAGGCCTGGGCCGAGCGCGGGGCCGAATACGCGACCGTGGCGATGCGGTTCTCCATGACCGACGTGACGGTGGACCGCGCCAACCGCGTGGTCGACGGCAGTGCGACCGAACACGTCACCGCCACCGAAATCTGGACCTTCATGCGTGCTCGGGGCGGGCACTGGGTGCTGTCGGCGATCCAGCAGGCGCGGTAAAAGGGCGTCCATCGCGCAAATCGTCATGGTCGGGCTTGACCCGACCACCTCTGGCAGCGTTAGCACGGTCCCGTATTTACGTGCCTCTTTCGCCTGAGATGGTCGGGTCAAGCCCGACCATGACCGCGTAGGGGAGGCCCATAGGAGCCTAGATATGTCCGCGCTCGACCCGATCCCGTACAGCGACGCGAAACTGCGCCGCCTTCTGTCCTCGGTCCGGACCATCGCGATGGTCGGTGCCAGCTCCAACTGGAACCGGCCCAGCTATTTCGTGATGAAATACCTGCAAAACAAAGGCTACCGGGTCATCCCGGTGAACCCCGGGACGGCGGGGCAGGAGCAACTGGGCGAGAAAATCTACGCCAGCCTGCGCGACATCCCCGACAAAATCGACATGGTGGACGTATTCCGAGCGTCGGACGCAGTCGGCCCCATCGTCGACGACGCCATCGCCATCGGCGCCAAGATCGTCTGGATGCAACTCGGCGTACGTAACGATGAAGCTGCCGCCAAAGGCGAAGCGGCCGGCCTCGAGGTCATCATGAACCGCTGCCCGAAGATCGAGTTCGGGCGCCTGGGCGGTGAATTATCCTGGAGCGGCGTAAACTCCGGCATTATCCGCAACAAAGCGGCGCAGGCCCCGACCGACCGGCGCAACAAGCCGCGGCCTTTGCCTGTCACCAACGTGACTTACGGCTTCGAAACCCGCGCCATCCACGCCGGCGCGCAGCCCGATCCAACCACGGGCGCGCGGTCCACGCCGATCTACCAGACCACGGCTTATGTTTTCGACGATGTCGATCACGCGGCGTCTTTGTTCAACCTGCACAATTTCGGCTATATTTACTCCCGCCTGACCAACCCCACCGTGTCGGTGTTGGAGGAACGCGTCGCCAGCCTCGAAGGCGGCCGCGCGGCGGTGGCGGCGGCGTCCGGCCACGCGGCGCAGTTCCTGGTATTCGCGACCATGCTGGAACCGGGGGACGAGTTCCTGGCCTCCACCAACCTGTACGGCGGATCGCTCACCCAATTCGGGCTGTCGTTTAAAAAGCTGGGTTGGCACTGCTCTTTCGTGAATCCAAAGGATCCCGAGAATTTCCGGCGAGCGATGACGCCGAAAACCAAGGCGATCTTCGTGGAGAGTCTGGCCAACCCCGGCGGGGTGATTGTCGACCTCGAAGCCATCGCCAAAATCGCGCATGCCAACGGCATTCCGCTGATCGTGGATAACACCCTGGCGACGCCATACCTGTGCCGCCCGTTCGAGTGGGGCGCGGATATCGTGACGCACTCCACCACCAAATTCCTCGGCGGCCACGGCAACTCCATGGGCGGCATGGTGGTCGAATCCGGAAAATTCGACTGGGGCCAGAACGACAAATTCCCGTCCATGACGCAACCGGAACCCGCTTACCACGGCCTGCGCTTCTACGAGAATTTCGGCGACTTCGCCTTCACGACAAAGGCCCGAGCGGTGGCGTTGCGCGACTATGGCCCCACGATGGCGCCGATGAACGCGTTCCTGACCATCACCGGCACCGAAACGCTGCATGTGCGGATGGAGCGCCACTGCGCCAACGCCCAGGCCGTCGCCGAGTTCCTGTCCACCCACCCGAAAGTCGCATGGGTGTCCTACGCCGGCCTGCCCGACAATCCGTACCATGCGTTGGCGAAGAAATACCTCCCCAAAGGCGCCGGCTCGGTGTTCACCTTCGGCGTGAAGGGCGGTTACGAGGCCGGTGTGAAGATGGTGGAGGGCGTACGCCTGTTCTCCCACCTCGCAAACGTTGGGGACACAAGAAGCCTGATCCTGCACCCGGCCTCCACCACCCACCGCCAGTTGACCGATGAACAACGTACCGCCGCCGGCGCCGGCCCTGACGTGATCCGCCTATCGATCGGGCTGGAAACCGCAGCGGACCTGATCGCCGATCTGGATCAGGCGCTGGCGGAAGGCTAGGAATCCATGCCCTTCCTTGTCACCCTCGGGCTTGTCCCGAGGGTCCCCGACGGCAAGGGGGATCCTCGGGTCAAGCCCCGAGGATGACGGTGGGGCGCGCCCGAGCATGAAACGCCTCCCCATCTACTATGGCTGGGTGATCGTCGCCGTCACCTTCGTCACCATCGGCTTCGGCGTGAACGCCCGCACGGCGTTCTCGCTGTTGTTTCCACCCATTCTCGACGAATTCGGCTGGGGCAGGGGCGTCACCGCTGGTGCCTTCTCCTTCGGCTTCGTCGTATCCGCCTGCTTCAGCCCCTTGATGGGCAGGCTGATGGACAAAGCCGGCCCTCGCGCGGTGATGGAGCTGGGAACGGTGCTGATGGGCGCGGGCCTGTTGCTGGCGCCGCTGACATCCCAGCCATGGCACCTCTATCTGTCCATCGGCGTCCTGGTCGGCGGCGGCAGCGTGTGCCTTGGCTATTCCGGCCAGTCACTGTTTCTCCCCAACTGGTTCGTTCGCCGCCGCGGCATGGCGCTCGGCATCGCTTTCGCTGGTGTGGGCATCGGTTCGGTCACCCTGCTGCCCTGGATGCAGTCCATGATCGCGCACGCCGGCTGGCGGACAGCCTGCTGGACGCTGGGGGTTTTGCTGCTGGTTGTCCTCGCCCCCATCAATCTTTTGCTGCGCAAACGACCCGAGGATATGGGCCTGCTGCCGGACGCCGATGCCGCACCGCACGCCTCCGCCGCACCGCCGCCATCCAACATCGTCGATCCCGTCTGGGCCGCGACCGATTGGACTCTCGCACGTGCCTTCCGCACCACACGGTTCTGGTGGATCGCCCTCGGTTATTTCGCGGGGTTGTATGTTTGGTATGCGGTCCAGGTGCACCAAACGAAATACTTGACGGAAATCGGCGTCAGCCCCATCGCCGCCGCCTGGGCACTGGGTTTCGTGAGCCTCGCCGGCATTCCCGGCGGCATCGCGCTCGGCCATCTATCGGACCGCATCGGCCGGGAGTGGGTCTGGGCCATCGCCAACCTCGGCTTTGCCTTCTGCTTTCTGGCCTTGCTGGCGCTCGGCCATTACCCATCCATGACGCTGGTCTACGCGATGGTCGTCGTGCAGGGCGTGCTGGGCTACGGCCTGACCTCGGTGATGGGCGCAATCGTTGCGGAGATTTTCCAGGGGCCGAATTTCGGCACGATTTTCGGCACCGTGATGCTGTCGGCGCTGTGCGGCGGCGCGGCTGGCCCTTGGGTGACCGGCGCGCTGCACGATGTCCTCGGCGATTACGTCCTGGCGTTCTGGCTGGGCGTGGCGATCAGCGGGGTCTCGGCGCTGGCCATCTGGTGCGCGGCGCCGCGCAAGGTGCGGGCGGTCGCGGGACAAATTCGCCGATAGCGCTTCTACCGGCCCTCGGGGTTGGCGCACCCGCCTGTTCGGCCGCGGCGCGAGTGGCGGCCTGACGGCTACAACTCCCGCGCAATCACGATCTTCTGCACCTCGTTCGTCCCATCGTAGAGCTGAAATACCCGGCAATCGCGCCAGTATTTCTCCACCCGGTAATCGGCCACGAACCCGTATCCGCCATGGATCTGGATCGCAGCCGAGCACACGCGTTCGCTCATTTGCGAGGCGAACAGCTTCGCCATCGAAGCCTCCTTCACGCAGCGCTCCCCCGCCTGTTTCAGCGCCGCCGCGTGGAGACACATCTGCCGTGCGACTTCGATCTCCGTTGCCATGTCCGCGAGTTGGAACGCAACCGCCTGGTGCTCCACGATCGCCTTACCGAACGTCCGCCTCTCCCGAGCGTAGGCCAGGGCCGCATCGAACGCCGCGCGTGCCACGCCGATGGCCTGGGCGGCGACGACGATGCGCCCGGACTCCAGGCCGGAGAATGCGACTTTTAGCCCCTCGCCGGGCGCACCGAGCATATCCTCGGCTGGAACCTCCAGATTATCCAAAGCAATCTGACAGGTATCGTTGCTCCGGTGCCCCAGTTTCCGCTCGGCGCGCAGCACGTTCCACCCCGGAGTATCGGTGCGGACCAGAAACGCGGAAATGCCCCGTTTGCCGGCGCCGGCATCGGTCACCGCCACCACCATCGCCGCGTTCGCCGACCGGCCCGACGTGATCAGCGACTTCACCCCGTTCAGAACGTAACAGTCTCCCCGCCGCTCGGCCCGCGTCGTCAGGGCGCCGGCGTCCGACCCTGCCTGAGGCTCCGTCAGTGCCATGCAAGCGATCCATTGCCCGCTCGCTACCGGCCGCAGGAACCGTTCCTTCTGCGCCTCCGTCCCGAAGTCCCGCACTTTGATCCCGAAGGAGTTCGTGGCGGTAATGGTGTTGCACACCCCGGCATCGCCGTAGGCCAGTTCCTCCATCGCCAGCACATAGGACGTGAAGTCCGCACCCGCCCCGCCATGGGCCGCCGGCAACGCCACCCCGAAAAGACCGAGCCCACCGGCCGCCCGGATCGTCGCCAACGGCACCGTCTCGGTCCGGTCCCATTCCAGCGCGTGCGGAAAAATCTCCCGCCGGGTGAAGTCCCGCGTCATGGTGCGGATGGCAATCTGTTCGGCGGTCAGGGGCATACCGTATTGGCCTTTCGCGTTGTTGACGGTGCGATCCGCCATTCCATCATATGCCTGTTATCGCATTTTCGCCTGGCCGCCTGCCCTCGGGAAACGTTCGGCAACACGCGTGACCCTTCCGCCGCCCGCCCTCGCGTGCTACCGGCCCGGCCATGAGAGCGCTGCTGCGGCACCCAATCACTCAGGCCGTGCTGGCCCGCCTGCTGGGCTGGTACCTGGTCCTGGCGCTGCGCACCACGCGGTGGACTCTGGACGGTGAGGCCAACCTCGCCCCGCAGGCCGCGGGTGTGCCAGCGGTGATCGCCTTCTGGCATGAGCATTTGCCCCTGATGTCGGCGCTGACCCTGGTCGGCGCGCGGGTGCCCGGCTACCGCCGCACCCCTGTCCATGCGCTGGTGAGCCAGTCCCGCGACGGCCGTTTCATCGGGGAGGTCGTGCGCCGCTTCGGCATCGAGCCCGTCCTGGGTTCGTCATCCCGGGGCGGCGCTGCCAGCCTGCGCAATATGCTGAAATTGCTGGCCAAAGGGGATTTGATCGGCATCACCCCGGACGGCCCCCGCGGCCCGAGGCGGGCGGCCGATGCCGGGGTAGCGCAACTGGCCGCCCTGGCGGGGGTGCCCGTGCTACCCTGCGCCGCCCGCACCACCCACCGCCTGGTGCTGAAGACCTGGGACCGCATGGTAGTACCCCTGCCGTTCGGTCGGGCGGTGATGGTCTGCGGCCCCGCGATCCGCGTCCCGCGCGAGGGCTGGCGGGACGCAGTCCCCGGCATCACCGCGGCTCTGAACAAGGTGGCAGACCGAGCGGAACAGCTTTGCCCAGGTTGAACCCACCCTTTTTGGCACGGATTTGGGCGGGGGCTGCGACCCTGGCCGCGCCGTTGCTGCGCTACAGCCTGCGCCAGCGCATCGCGCGTGGGAAAGAAATCGCCACTCGGCTGCCGGAGCGCTGGGGGCAGGACGCCACCCCCCGCCCGCCGGGACGGTTGCTTTGGCTGCACGCCGCCAGCGTGGGGGAGGCGATGTCGCTGCTGCCGGTGCTGTCCGCGTTGGCGGCCGCGGATGTGGCGATCCTGCTGACCACGGGAACCGTGACCTCGGCCGCGCTGCTGGACCAGCGGCTGCCGGAGCTGGGGTTGCAGGGCCGCGTGCTGCACCGCTTCGTGCCCCTGGATGTGCCGGCCTGGGCTTCCCGGTTTTTGGATCACTGGCACCCGGATGCGGTAGGGTTCGTAGAAAGCGAGCTCTGGCCCAATTTGCTGGCCGGTTGCCGGGCGCGCGGCATCCCGGTGATGCTGATCAACGCACGCATCTCAGCCGGCAGCCTGAAGGCGTGGCAGCGCGTGCCGGCGATGGCACGCTCCGTGCTCGCCAATTTCACCCATATCCACGCCCGCGGGCGGGAGGATGCCGACCGGCTGCGTGCCCTGGGCGCCGAGGGCGTCAGCAGCCCCGGCGACCTGAAATTCGCCGCCCCCGCGCTGCCGGCCGAGCCGGCCGCCTTGGCGCGGTTGCGGTGGCAGATCGGCAACCGCCCCGTCTGGGTCGCCGCCAGCACCCACCCCGGCGAGGAAGCCGAAATCGCCGCCGCTCACCAGTTGATCGCGGTGGATCACCCGGGGCTGCTGACCATTATCGCCCCCCGCCACACGGATCGTGGCGCGGAACTGGCGGAGGCGTTGCGGGCCCCCCGACGCGGCGCGGGGGAGCCTCCCCCCACCGAGGCCGGAATCTGGATCGCCGACACCATGGGGGAACTGGGACTGTGGTACCGCTTGGCGCGGGTGGCCTTCGTCGGCCGCAGCCTGCTGCCCCCCGGAGGCGGGCAGAACCCGCTGGAACCCGCGCGCCTGCGTTGCCCGGTCATCGTCGGCCCCTACACCGACAACTTCACCGACCCCGTTGCCCGGCTACGCGACGTCGATGGCATCATCGAGGTGACGGACGCAGAGAGGCTGGCCGCCGCCGTCTCGAGCCTTTTGACCGACGAAGTCAGGCGAAAGGCACGGGCTGAACGCGCATTCGAGGCCGTGCAACTCTATGCCAGCTTGCCCTCCTTCACCGCCGAGGCGCTGCTCGGCCTATTGCCCCCCGCCTGCTGATGCCCCGCGCCCCCGCGTTCTGGTTCCGGGACGGGTGGCTGGCGAAACTGCTGTCGCCGCTGTCGGCCATTGGCGCGGCGGTGACCGCGCGCCGGGTCGCTCGGCCGGGGTGGCGCGCGCCGGTGCCGGTGATCTGCTGCGGCAACGTGACGGTGGGTGGGGCGGGCAAAACCACGCTGGTGCTGGACCTGGCCCGGCGGCTGACCGAGCGCGGGCAGGCGGTGCATATCCTGCTGCGCGGGTACGGGGGCGCCTCGCGTGGGACCCACCGCGTGGCCACGGGCGACACGGCGGCGGAGGTGGGCGATGAGGCACTGCTGCTGGCCGAGGTGGCCCCAACCTGGACCGGCGCCGATCGCGCCGACAGTGCTCGGGCAGCCGGGGCGGCCGGCGCCACGGTGCTGCTGATGGACGACGGGCTGCAGAACCCGTCCCTGTGCAAGGATCTTTCCCTGTTGGTCGTCGACGGCGACACCGGGTTCGGCAACGGTCGGGTGCTGCCGGCGGGTCCGTTGCGGGAGCCGGTGGCGGTGGGTGCGGCGCGGTGCCAGGCGGCGGTGGTAATCGGGGCCTCGGTGCCGCTGCCGCCAGGGTTGCCGGTACTGCGCGCATCCTTGGTGCAAGGGCCGGAAATCGCGGCGTTGCGCGGCAAGCGGGTGCTGGCGTTCGCCGGCATCGCCAACCCGGGCAAATTCTTCGCCCCGCTGGCAGCGGCGGGGGCGGAGGTCGTGGCGCAAGTGCCGTTCCCAGACCATTTTGCCTATGCGCGGCAGGATCTGGAGGCGCTGCTGACGCGGGCAGCGCAACTGGACGCGATCCCGGTCACCACGCCCAAGGATGCCGTGCGCCTGCCTGCCGACATCCGCGCGCGGGTGACCGTGATTGGGGTCGGGCTGGCGTGGTCCGACGAAGCGGCGCTGACCGCCCTGCTGGACGGGATTGCCCGGCCCCGCCAAACTGGCATGGATAAATAAGGAAATCCCAATGAAACTGTTCGATATCTCCGGCAAGGTTGCCATCGTCACCGGTGGCAACGGCGGCATCGGCCTCGGCATGGCGCTGGGCATCGCGTCATGCGGCGCCAATGTCGCGATCGCCGGGCGGAACGCCGAAAAATCCGTCGCCGCGCTGGAATCCCTGCGTGCGCTGGGCATCGAGGCCGAATTCATTACCGCCGACGTCACAAAAAAGGCCGACTGCCAGCGCATGATCGCGGAGACCGAGGCGCGGTTCGGACGGGTCGACATCCTGGTGAACAACGCCGGCACGTCGGTCCGCAAAATGCCGCAGGATTACTCGGAAGAAGAGTGGCACCACGTCATGGATACCAACCTGACGAGCGCCTTTCTGTGCTCCCAGGCGGCTTATACCGCGATGCTGAAGGTTGGCGGCGGCAAGATGATCAACATTGGATCGATGATGTCACTGTTCGGCGCGCCGTACGCGACCCCCTACGCGTCCAGCAAGGGCGGCATCGTGCAGATGACACGCTGCCTGGCGACCGCCTGGGCGAAGGACAACATCCAGGTGAACGCGGTGTTGCCGGGGTGGATCGATACCGACCTGACAATCCGGGCGCGGCAGCAGGTCGACGGCCTGCACGCCAGTGTCGAAAAACGCACGCCGGCCGGCCGGTGGGGCGCTCCGCCCGACATGTCCGGGGTGGCCGCGTTCCTGGCGACCCCGGCGTCGGACTTCGTGACGGGCACGGCCATTCCGGTCGACGGCGGCTTTTCGATCGCGATGTAACGCCATGGCTCGGGAGGTTCCCCCGGCTGCGTTCCAGCACGCCGTCATGCTGTATCAGCAACGGCGGCTTGCGGATGCCGAGAAGCTTCTGGGCCAAATTCTGCAGCGCGACCCCGGGCACCTGGATGCGCTGCACCTGCTGGGGGTGATCGCACACGAGACCGGGCGGGCGCAGCGGGCGGCAATGCTGCTCGGCAAGGCGGTCAAGCTGAACCCCCGCGCCGCGCCGCTACACGACCGCTTGGCGGGTGCGCTGAACGACCTCGGCCGGCGCGAGGAGGCGCTCGCGAGCTGGGACCGGGCGATCCAGGCCGATCCACGGTTCGCTGACGCCCACGTTAATCGCGGATCAGTCTTGAAAGCGCTGAATCGCCTGGAAGAGGCGGTGGCGAGCTACGATCAGGCACTGGCGATCGAGCCGAATTTCACCGAGGCGCACTACAACCGAGCCGTTGCTTTGACCATGCTGCGGCAGTTCGATGCGGCGCTGGAAAGCTGCGACAAGGCCATCGCGTTGAATCCTGGGTTCGCCGAGGCGTATTTCAGCCGCGGCACCATTCTTGCCGATTTGAAACGCGACAACGAAGCGCTCGCCAGCTTCCGGCAAGCCATCGCGCTCAAGCCAGACCATGCCGAGGCTTATTACAATATCGGCACCGCCTGCCTCGGCCTGGGCCGGCTCCTCGATGCGGTCGAGCATTTCGGCCGAGCGATTGCGTTGAAGCCGGATCATGCCGACGCGTATCACAATCGTGGCATCGCGCTGCAGGATCTGGATCGTTACGAGGAGGCGATCGCAAGCCAGAAGAAGGCATTGGCTCTGCGGCCGGATTACGAATTCCTCCAAGGCGATTTGCTCCAACTACAATTGACGATGTGCGACTGGAGCGGGCTGGAGACCAGCATCGCGCAATTGATCGGGAAGCTTGAGGGTGGGGAAAGGGTGTTTCCTCCGTTCGCGACGTTGTTGACGTTGCACTCCCCTTCATTACAGCGGAAAGCGGCGGCGATTTATGCCGCCCGAAAATATCCGCCGGACAATCGGCTGCCGCCGATCGTTCGGAAGCCGAGAGGGACGAAAATCCGTGTCGGATATTTTTCACCCGATTTCCGGCAGCATCCGGTTTCCTACCTGATGGTTGCATTGTTCGAGCATCACGACCGCACCCGGTTTCACACAGTGGGATTCGCGTTCGGACCGGAGGCCAACGACGCGATGGCGGCAAGGGTTGCGAGTAGCTTCGACGCGTTCGTCGACGTGCGGCACATGCCCGACCACGCGGTGGCGCAATTAGCCCGTGACATGGATATCGACATCGCGGTCGATCTCGGCGGTTTCACCCGACATACACGACCCGGCATTTTCGCTCTGCGGGCCGCACCGGTGCAGGTGAGTTATATCGGATATCTCGGGACGATGGGGAGCGAGTACATCGATTACCTCATTGCCGATCCCGTCGTGATACCGGAAGGCGACCAGCAGCACTACGCGGAGAAAATCGTCTACCTCCCCAGTTTCCAGGCCAACACGACCGATCTGCCGGCGTCCGAGGCGCCGGTATCCCGCGCGGGGGCCGGGTTGCCGGAAAACGGCTTCGTCTTTTGCTGCTTCAACAACAACTTCAAAATCCTGCCCGATGTTTTCGCGACCTGGATGCGCATTCTGACCGCCACGCCCGGCAGCGTGCTGTGGCTGTACGTTGCCAGCGATGCGGCCATTCGGAACATGCGTGCTGTTACAGCGGCTGGGGGCCTACATCCCGACCGGATCGTATTCGCCAGGCGTGTGCCGCGACCCGCGTATCTTGCGCGGCTTCAACTGGCGGATTTGTTCCTCGATACGTCCCCGTATAACGCGGGCACGACCGCCAGCGACGCGTTATGGATGGGGCTGCCGGTGCTGACGCGCCTGGGGGAGACGTTCGCCGGGCGGATGGGGGCCAGCCTGCTGACCGCGATCGGGATGCCGGAACTGATCGCCTCATCCCGTGAAGACTACGAAGCCATGGCGATCGAACTGGCGCACAACCCCGCTCGGCTGGCGGAGATTAAACGCAAGCTGGCAGCTCATCGTCTGACAACCCGGCTGTTCGACGCGACGCAATTCGCTCGGGATATCGAGGCTGCTTATACGGCAATGATGGAACGCGATCGGGCAGGATTGCCACCGGCACCTATCCGTGTCGCGGCGGCGTAAGTCACCCCCATCCGAACGACCGCTCCACCGCCTTTGCCCAGGACCCCGCCAGCGCCGCACGCCGGTCCGCGCCCATCGACGGGGTCCAGGTCCGCGCCACCGCCCAATTCGCGCGGAGATCGTCCAGCCCCTTCCAGTAACCCACCGCCAGCCCCGCCGCATAGGCGGCGCCGAGCGCGGTGGTTTCAACGGTGGCGGGGCGGACGACGGGGACATCCAGCATGTCGGACTGGAATTGCATCAGCAGCCCATTCAGCACCATGCCGCCGTCCACCCGCAGGGCTTTGATGGGGATGCCGGAGTCCCGCTCCATCGCGCGCACCACATCCATGGTTTGGTAGGCGGTCGCCTCCAACGCGGCGCGGGCGATGTGGCCGGCGGAGGCGAAACGGGTCAGGCCGGCCAGGACACCCCGCGCGTCGGCCCGCCAATACGGGGCGTAGAGGCCGGAGAAGGCTGGCACGAAATAGACGTCGCCGTTGTCGGGGACCGAGGCTGCCAGCGCCTCGATATCCGCGCTTTGCTTGATGATGCCGAGATTGTCACGCAGCCATTGCACCAGCGCGCCGGTGATGGCGATGGAGCCTTCCAGCGCGTAGGTGGCCGGCGCGTCGCCCAACCGAGCGGCGACGGTGGTGATGAGTCCGTGGTTGGAGGGAACCGGAACGGTTCCGGTGTGCATCAGCAGGAAGCAGCCGGTGCCGTAGGTGTTCTTGGCCTCGCCGGGTTCGAAGCAGGCTTGGCCCATCAGCGCGGCCTGCTGGTCGCCGAGGATGCCGGCGACCAGCAGGCCGTCGAGCGCGGTGCCATAAACTTCGGACGACGAGGCGATTCGCGGCAGCACCGCTTGCGGGATGCCGAACGCGGATAGCAGCGCCGGATCCCAGTCGAGCGTGGCAAGGTTCATCAGCTGGGTGCGGGAAGCGTTGGTGACGTCGGTGACATGCAGCCCCGTCAGGTTCCACACCACCCAGGTGTCGATGGTGCCGAACTGGAGGTCGCCCGCTTCGGCCCGCACCCGAGCATCGGAGACGTTGTCGAGCAACCAACGCAGCTTCAGGGCGGAGAAGTAGCTCGCCAGCGGCAGCCCGGTTGTCGCGCGGAACCGGTCCTGCCCACCATCGCGAGCGAATTCGGCTACGAGCGGATCGACCCGCGTGTCCTGCCAGACCAGCGCGTTGTGCACCGGCACTCCGGTCTTCCGGTCCCACAGCACCGTGGTTTCCCGCTGATTGGTGATGCCGATCGCCGCCAGATCGCTCGGCTTCAGGTCCGCTGACCGCAGCGCCTCATCGATCACCGCCCGCACGTTGTCCCGGATTTCAATGGGGTCGTGCTCCACCCAGCCTGGCTGGGGAAAGATCTGGCGGTGTTCGCGCTGCGCCTGGGCAATGGCGTTGCCGGCACGGTCGAAGACGATGAAGCGGCTGGACGTGGTGCCCTGGTCGATGGCGCCGATGAAGCGGGTCATGTGGTCCTCCCAAACGCCGGGAACACTAGACCAGGGTGGGGCGATCAGCCCACACTCCCGATGCGCACAACAGGGAACCGACGCATGCCAGCACGCTTCGAAGGACGCACCGCCATCGTGACGGGAGGGGTCTCCGGCATCGGCGCCGGCGTCGCGCGCCGTTTGGCGGCGGAGGGAGCAACACTCAGCCTGTGGGATCGCGACGCGGCCGGGCTGGCCAGGTCCGGCGCCGCGCACACGGTGACGCTGGACATCGCCGACCCCGACGCCGTCCACAAAGCCGCCGCCGACACCGCCGCCGCGCTGGGCAAAATAGACATCCTGGTCACCTCCGCCGGTATCACCGGCCCGAACCACCCGACCTGGGAGTATCCGGTCGACGCCTGGGACAAGGTGATCGATGTGAACCTGAAGGGCGTGTTCTATTCGAACCGAGCGGTCGTTCCGTTCATGCAGGCCAACTTGTATGGGCGGATCGTCAATATCGCCTCGATCGCGGGGAAGGAGGGGAACCCGATGGCCTCCGCCTATTCCGCATCGAAAGGCGGCGTGATCGCGCTGACGAAATCGCTCGGCAAGGAGTTGGCGGCAACGGAAATCCGGGTCAATTGCGTCACCCCCGCCGCCGTACGCACGCCGTTGTTCGAGCAGATGACCCAGCAACAAATCGACTGGATGCTGTCGAAAATTCCCATCGCGCGGTTCGGAGAAATCGACGAAATCGCCTCGCTGATTCTATGGCTGGCGAGCGAGGAGGCCAGTTTCTCCACCGGCGCGGTATTCGACATCTCCGGCGGACGCGCAACCTACTAAAGGCGACACAGATGGACTCCGACGAACTGGGCTTCATGCCCGCCACCGAACTGGCCGAACTGATCCGGACGAAGAAAATTTCTCCCGTGGAATACACGCGAGGATTGCTCGATCGTATCGAAAAGCTGGAACCGAAGGTCAACGCCTTCGCCTACCTCGCCGCCGATCGGGCGATGGATGCCGCCCGCGAGGCCGAGGCCGCACTCATGACCGGTGCCCGCATCGGGCGGCTGCACGGCGTGCCCGCCACCATCAAGGATCTGGTCATTACCCAGGATATGCCGACGCAAAGCGGCAGCCTGATTTTCAAGGGCCACCAGCCGACCGAAGATTCCCCCGTGGTGCCGCGCCTGCGCGAAGAAGGCGCCATCATCCTTGGCAAAACCACCACATCGGAATTTGGTTGGACCGGCGTATCCCACAGCCCGTTGACCGGCATCACGCACAACCCCTGGAAATACGGCTATAACGCAGGCGCATCGAGTGCCGGCGCGGGTGCCGCGGCGGCCGCCGGCTACGGCCCGTTGCACCAAGGCAGCGACGGTGCCGGATCGATCCGCATGCCCAGCCATTTCTGCGGCGTGTTCGGCATCAAGCCCAGCTTCGGGCGGGTGCCATACTATCCGGTCAGCGTCGGAGATATGACCTCCCACATGGGGCCGATGTCGCGCACCGTCGCCGACAGCGCGCTGATGCTGGAGGTGATGGCCGGGCCTCACCCGTTGGATTACACCACGCTGGAGGCGGGTCCGGCGCATTATCTGGCGCGCCTGCATGAAGGCGTGAAGGGTAAACGCATCGCCTACAGCCCCGACCTCGGCCATGCGCGTGTGGACCCGGACGTCGCGGCGCTGGTGCGCAAAGCGGCCGAACGTTTCACCGAACTCGGCGCCATCGTGGAGGAGGTGAAAACCCCCTGGGCCGCGCCGGGCCCCGAACTCATCCGGTTCTTCTGGTCGGCGCACATGACCCGCTTACAGCCGCATCTCGAAAAATGGGAATCCCAAATGGACCCCGGCCTGGTCGCCTGCATCAAGGCGTCCGAAAACGTTTCCGTCGCCGCATACCAGGCTGCCCGCGAGCGTAAAATGCCTTACATCGCCTCCATCCACCGTTGGTTCGAGGATTGGGATTTCCTGCTGACCCCCAGCGTGTCCGTCGCCGCCTTCCCGGCCGAGAAACTGATGCCCGACCATTGGCCGCAACACGACTGGGACTGGGTGAGCTGGGCCGAGTTCTCCTACCCCTTCAACATGTCCTGGAACCCCGCCGCCAGCGTGCCCTGCGGCTTCACCGCCGAGGGGTTGCCGGTCGGCCTGCAAATCGTCGGCAAACGGTTCGACGATCTGGGCGTGTTGCAGGCCTCCGCCGCGTTCGAGCAGGCGCAACCCTGGGCGCACAAGCGCCCGCCATTGGGCTGATACGATGCGGGACGCCATCGCCGCCTTCCTGCTTGGCTTTCCCGCGCTGTTCTCGATCGTCAACCCGATCAGCGGGGCGTTCATCTTTCGGGAGGTGACCGCCCACCGCTCACCCGCGGATCGAGCGTTATTGGCGCGCCAGGTCGCGACCTATTCGTTGGTGGTCATGATGCTGGCGTTATGGGCCGGGTCCTACGTGCTGGCCTTCTTCGGCGTCTCCCTGGCGGCCCTGCGCGTCGCCGGCGGTCTGGTCGTGGCGCTCAGCGGCTGGGACCTGCTCAACAATCCGCAGAAGCGGGAAGACCGCAAGCAGGAGCAAGCGGCCTCGTCGAAAATAACGGAGGACATCGCGCTGTTCCCCCTGACCATCCCCTTCACCACCGGCCCCGGCACCATGGCGGTCGCCGTGGCACTGGGTGCTGGGCATCCGCGCTTGTTTCCGGGTGCCGCCTGGTTCTTCCTGGGGATGACAGCCGCGGCGGCGGCACTGGCGTTGACCGTCTGGATCACATACCGTTCAGCCGATCGGGTCGACCGTTTCATGGGGCCGACCGGCAGCCGCACCATTACGCGGCTGGCGGCGTTCCTACTGCTATGCGTCGGCGTGCAGATCCTGATCACCGGGGTGGAAGACGTGCTCGCGCCTTTGCTGGCCCCACGCTGACCCCCGGGACCGCAACTGTTAAGGAGGAAGACCAATGGCCTATTCCATCTACGATGCCACCGCGCCGCTCTGTGCCCAACAGCTCACCGCCCTGCTGGGCATTTGCGACAAAGCCGCCGCCCACTGCGCCGAGAAGAAGATCGACGAAGCCTGGCTGCTGACCGACCGGCTGTATCCGGACATGTTCAGCCTGGGCCGGCAAATCCGCCAGGCGACCGATTTCGGCCGCAACACCGTGGGCCGTCTGGCCGGCGTCGCGGGCCCCGATTTCCCCGCCGTGGATCCCGCCAGCTTCGCCGAAGCCAAGGACCGGGTGCAGAAGTCCCTCGACTTCGTGAAGAGCATCACCCGGGCGCAGCTCGAAGGCACCGAGGATAAGCAGATTACGTGGCAGGCGGGCGCGCGCGAGATGTCGTTCAAGGGCGACGCCTACGTGCGTTGGTTCGCCTTGCCGAACTTCTATTTCTTCTGCACCACCACCTACAACATCCTGCGCCATCGCGGCGTGGAAGTGGGCAAGCGGGACTTCCTCGGGCCGCAATAAGCCGGCCTGAATCGGCGCTTGGCGCGGATCGGCGCACATTGCTAGAGTGTGCGTCGATTCGCCCCCATGCTCCCCTGGGGTGCCCGACGCTCGGGTTATGAGGATTTGACACGATGAAGCTGAAGGCCGACCGCGCCACGCTGATCAAAGCGCTCGCGCATGTCCAAAGCGTGGTGGAGCGTCGCAACACCATCCCCATCCTCGCCAATGTCATGATCGCGGTCCGGGACGGTAAACTGTCGCTGACCGCGACGGATATGGAAATCGCCGTCGTCGAGGACGTGGCCGCCAGCAGCAGCCGCAACGGGGCCTGCACCGCGCCTGCCGCCACGCTCTATGAAATCGTCCGCAAACTGCCCGATGGAGCAGAGGTCGAACTCGATCACCCCGGCGGCGATTCGCAACTCGCGCTGCGCGCCGGCCGTTACGATACAAAGCTGGTCGTGCTGCCCGTCGACGATTTCCCCTCCATGACCGCCGGCGTGCTCCCCCACCGCTTCAACCTCTCGGCGCAAACGCTGCG
>CAIYDT010000247.1 GCA_903924985.1 uncultured Acetobacteraceae bacterium | reverse complement strand
TTCGACGTGCTGGTCGGCATCAACCTGCTGCGCGAGGGCCTGGACATCCCGGAATGCGCCCTGGTCGCCATCCTGGACGCCGACAAAGAAGGGTTCCTCCGCTCCCAGACCTCCCTGATCCAGACCATCGGCCGCGCCGCCCGCAACGTGGACGGCAAGGTGATCCTGTACGCCGACACCATGACCCGCAGCCTGCGCGCCGCGATCGAGGAAACCGACCGCCGCCGCACCAAGCAACGCACCTGGAACGAGGAACACGGCATCACCCCCGTCTCCATCCGCAAACAGATCGGCAAGGTGCTGGAGAGCGTGTTCGAGCAGGACTACGTGACCGTCGCCCCGGTGAAAGACTCCGGCATCCAGGATTTCGTCGGCAAAGACCTGAAATCCGCCATCGCCGAGATGGAAAAGCGCATGCGCGCCGCCGCCGCCGACCTGGAATTCGAGGAAGCCGCCCGCCTGCGCGACGAGATCAAACGGCTGGAGGCCCTGGACCTCGGCCTTCCCGCCCCGCCGGTCGCCAGCGCGACGTTCCGCCAAAAACGAGACCGCACCCCCGAACCGATGGGGCCCGGTGGCGGGGGGTACGATCCAAGCAAACGCAAAGGCGGCTTCGGCGGCAAACGCCGGCGGGGGCCGTGAGTGACATGTCCGGCCAATAGGAGACAAAAGATGCGATTTCATACCAAGACATGCCTCCTGATCTTACTGAGTGGCTTTGCCTGCCTGACCACCAACGCAAAGGCCCAGGATTATCCGCCGCGAAAACCCGGCCTTTGGGAAATCTCGATGACCATGGCATCTGGGAAATCACCCGGTGGCGGGACGAAGATGTGCATCGATGCGGCAAGCGATGCGGCCCTTTACAAAATGGGAATGGAGACCATGGGATCGATTTGCAGCCGTCGCGACTTTTCCCGGTCCGGTTACACCGTGACGACCGATTCAGTTTGCACGATAGGCAGGAGCCAGGTGACGTCCCACACCGTCATCGTGTTCGCTGGCGACGTGGCATATCATACCGAGAGTAACGCCCATTTCGATCCGCCCATGATGGCCGGCCAAGCCGATTCCGCCACCAGGCAAGATGCCAAATGGGTCGGACCTTGCCCCGCCGACATGCAACCCGGCGACCTGGTCATGACGAACGGCATGAAAATGAACATGCTCGGGCCGCAAAAGGGCGGCAAATAGTGTCATGACCTTCACCCGAGCCCAATTGTTTTGCGACCGTTTCGGGCTGCGCCTGCCAATCCTGCTGGCCCCCATGGCGGGCGTCCCGGCCCCCGCATTGTCCGTAGCGATTGCCAACGCCGGAGGGTTGGGGGCGTGTGGCGCGCTGCTGATGACACCCGATGCCATCCAAAAATGGGCCGCCGGCGTACGCGGCCAGTCCAACGGGGCGTTTCAGCTCAATCTGTGGGTTCCCGACCCGCCGCCGGTGCGCGATCCGGACCATGAAGCCGCGATCAGAACGTTCCTCGGCCAGTTCGGCCCCGAGGTTCCGGAAAACGCCGCCGACGGCGCGTCGCCCGATTTCTCGGCCCAGTGCGAAGCCTTGCTGAACGCCGGACCGCCAATAATCTCCTCCATCATGGGCCTGTATCCGCCGGACTTCGTCGCCGCCATGAAGGCGCGCGGCATCGCCTGGTTCGCCACCGTCACCACCGTGGCGGAAGCGCGTGCCGCCGAGGCCGCCGGCGCCGACGTCGTGATTGCACAGGGGAGCGAGGCCGGGGGCCATCGCGGGCGGTTCGACGCCGACAAAGCCGAACGGGAAGCCGTGGGTCTCTTCGCGCTGCTCCCCGCCGTGGTGGACGCAGTGCAAATCCCGGTCATAGCGACGGGAGGAATCGCCGACGCGCGCGGGGTGGCGGCAGCGTTGACGTTGGGCGCCTCGGCCGTGCAGATCGGCACGGGCTTCCTCCGCTGCCCGGAGGCCGGATTGAACCCTGCATGGTCCGCCGGCCTCGCTGCCACGCCGCCGGAGGGCACTATGCTCACGCGCGCCTTCAGCGGCCGAACGGGACGGAGTATCGCGACGGACTACGCTCGGGCGGCGGCGGACGGGCCAAACCCAGCGCCCTACCCGGTCCAACGGGCGCTGACCCAGGCGATGCGGGACGCCGCGACAAAAGCCAGCGACCTCGGCCGCATGCAGACCTGGGCCGGCCAGAGCGCGGCCCTCGCTCAGGCGGAGCCCGCGGGGGCGCTCATTCAGGCTTTGTGGGACGGGGCACGGGCGCTGCTAAACCACGGATGAGGCAATCGCCCCAGGTTGTGCTGGGGGTGAGGCCGATCAGCTTCGTCGCGGTGCCTCCTGAACATGGTTCGGGCGCTTTACACGCCCCAGCCGCCGGCTTACCACGCGGCGGATGCAGCCCCCACTTTCCATCCCCCGCACCGCGCTGATCACCGGCGGGGCCGTGCGGCTGGGGCGCGCCATCGCACTGTCGCTGGCCGGGGCCGGGTTCGACATCGCCATTCATTGCAACGCCAGCACCACCACAGCCGAGACGACCGCCGCCGAAATCCACACTCTTGGCCGCCGCGCGGTGATTCTCCAGGCTGATCTTTCCGTGGAAGCCGAGACGGCTGGCCTAATCCCAAGAGCACAGGCGGCGCTGGGGCCAATCGGGGTACTGGTAAACAATGCCAGTACGTTCGAGCGGGACTCCTGGCACGACACCACCCGCGAAACCTGGGATTTTCACCTGGAACCCAACCTGCGCGCGCCCTTCTTGCTGATGCAGCACTTCGCCAAGGCCCTGCCGGCAAACGCCGAAGGCGCGGTCATCAACATGCTGGACCAGCGGGTGTGGTCGCTGACGCCGCATTTTATCTCCTACACCGTGTCGAAGGCCGGCCTCTGGGCGCTGACCCAAAGCATGGCGCTGGCGCTGGCGCCACGCATTCGGGTGAACGGCATCGGCCCCGGCCCCGCCTTGCCCAGCGCCCGTCAGTCGCAGGAGCAGTTCGACCGGCAGGCGGCCTCCATGCCGCTGGGACATGGCACCACGCCCGATGAAGTGGGGCGCGCCGCTTTGGCAATCCTGTCGCTGCCGGCGATGACGGGGCAGATGATCGCGCTCGACGGGGGCCAGCACATGCAATGGGGTTCGGTTCGCAACGTCCCGTCGCTGGAGGAGTAGACCATGCCCTCCACCATCGCCGATCGCGCCGCCGGCATCCGCCACGTCTTCGTGCGTGACATGGTCATGCCCGCCAGCATCGGCGTCTATGCCCATGAGCACACCGCGAAGCAGCGGGTGCGGATCAACGTCGACCTGGGGGTGGAGGACACGCCCGAAGCCGTCGGCCCGGACGAACTTCCGCGGGTGGTGGATTACGAGAAGGTCGCCAACAGCGTGCGCACCATCGTCGCCTCCGGCCATGTGCGGCTGGCCGAGACTCTGGCCGAACGCATCGCCGCCGCCTGCCTGGCCGACAAGCGCGTGCGGCTGGTTCGGGTTCGGGTCGAGAAGCTTGACATCTTTGCCGACGCGGCCTCCGCCGGGGTGGAAATCGAGCGGCATCAGCGAGATTTATCCACCAGTTGACCGTTTTGTGCAGATGCTAACGATAACACGGGGAATGTTTTCGTTTGATGACAGGGACTTCAGCAAAATGCCGCAAAATCAATGAGTTGAAAATTGCCTAAATTTCCCGCAATGTTTAACCAATCCAGGAAAGGCGCCGCTGACAGGGTGCTCACCGGCACTTAACCCACAAACTTATCCACAGCTTCGGTGGATGAAATCTGCCCTGCCCATGAGTCATTGCCGAACCCCTTGAACAATCAGCCAATTTGCCTTTGATCATAGCAGAATGAGCGAAACCGAACCCGTCCCAGCCCCCGTCAAGGGGGTCACGGTCATTGAGACCGCGCTGGAAACCATGCCGGCCAACCCCGGCGTGTACCGGATGCTTGATGCCAAGGGGGATGCCCTCTATGTCGGCAAAGCCCGCAGCCTGAAAAAGCGCGTCGTCTCCTACACCCAGATCGCACGCCTATCGGAACGCCTGCGCCGCATGGTGTCCGAAACCGTGTCGATGGAGATCATCACCACCCATACCGAGGCCGAGGCGCTGCTGCTGGAGGCCAACCTGATCAAGCGGCTGAAGCCGCGCTTCAACATCGTGCTGCGGGATGACAAGTCCTACCCCTGGCTGATGCTGACCGAGGACCACCCCTACCCCCAGATCGCCAAGCACCGCGGCGCTCGCACCCGCAAAGCCAGCTACTGGGGGCCGTTCGCCTCCGCCTGGGCGGTAAACCAGACGGTGACGGCGATGCAGCGGGTGTTTCTGCTGCGGTCCTGCGCCGACACCGTGTTCTCCAACCGCACCCGCCCCTGCCTGCTTCACCAAATCAAACGCTGCTCGGCGCCCTGCGTCGGACGGATATCCGAAGCCGACTACGCAATTCTGGTCGGTCAGGCGAAGGCGTTCCTCGCGGGGAAATCCGGCGCCGTGCAGCAGGAGCTGGCGGCAGAGATGGAACGCGCGGCCGATGGGCTGGAGTTCGAGCACGCCGCCGCCGTGCGCGACCGCATTCGCGCACTGACCTTCGTGCAGGGCAACGACGTGGTGAACCCCGCCAGCCTGGAGGACGCCGACGTCATCGCCGCCTGGCAGAGCGCCGGCCAAACCTGCGTGCAGGTCTTCTTCGTCCGCGGCGGCCGCAACAACGGCAACCGCGCGTTCTTTCCCACGCACGCCCGAGCAGAAGAAACGCCGGAGGTCCTGGGGGCCTTCATCGCACAGTTCTACGACGACAAGCCGCCTCCACCGGTTTTGTTGCTCAGCCATGCGGTACCCGAGCAGGATTTGGTGGCGGAGGCTTTGTCATTGAAGGCGAGCAGGCGAGTGGAAATCCTGGTCCCCCAGCGCGGCGAAAAGCACGCCGTCGTCGAGCATGCGCACACCAATGCTCGGGAAGCCCTGGAAAGAAAGCTGGCGGAGAGCGCCGGGCAGGCGAAATTGCTGGAGGGTGTGGCTACGTTGTTCGGGCTGCCGGCGCCACCGCAACGGATCGAGATCTACGACAACTCCCACATCATGGGCACCAACCCATACGGCGTGATGGTCGTCGCGGGGCCAGAGGGTTTCGTGAAGGCGGGCTACCGAAAATTCGGCATCCGCGGCCCCATCGCCCCCGGCGACGATTTTGCCATGATGAAGGAAGTCCTGACCCGCCGGTTTACCCGCGGGTTAAAAGAGCGGGCGGAGGGCGCCCCAGCCGAGGACTGGCCCGACATAGTACTGATCGACGGCGGGGCGGGGCAGTTGTCGGCGACGCGGTCGGTGCTGGACGAACTCGGCGTATCCGACGTGAAACTGATCGCCATCGCCAAAGGCGTGGACCGCGACGCCGGACGGGAGTGGTTCCACACGGATGGGATGACAGCGTTCCAACTGCCGCCTCGGGACCCCGTGTTGTATTTTTTGCAGCGACTGCGGGACGAGGCACATCGTTTCGCCATTACCACCCATCGGGCCGGGCGGTCGAAGGCGATCCGTGTCAGCGAGTTGGACGAGATTGCCGGGATTGGAGCGGCACGAAAACGGGCACTCCTGAACCATTTCGGGTCTTCCCGAGGAGTGAAGATGGCGGGGCTGGGGGATTTGGAGGCCGCTCCGGGTATCAGCCGGGAGACGGCACGGCGTGTTTACGCGCATTTCCATCCGGGGGTGCGAATGGAGGAGGGGGTTTAATCGAGCCTGTCCGTCATTCAGAGGTGGCCGGGGAAATTCGGACAGCGCGTTAGCGTGATCGCCTGAGGTTGACCCGTCGAAGGCGTGAATCACGCGATCGAACAAAGAATTAGACCATGATCGGACACGGCGGTTGATACAACCTCAAACGATCATGGTCTAAGTGGGATTTCTGCCTGAAAGCGGCGACGATGCCGGGTATCAGGAGCGAGCATGACCAGACGAGCCCGCCGGACGCATAACCCGCTATTGTTGGACGGCCCCTTAGGTTAGGCAAGCCCGGATGTGGGGCACGTAGTGCGTCACATCCGGGGTCGCCAATCCTTTTACCTTGGCGCCTTCGTCGAACCGGCGGAGCCGCACCGCTTCGGCGTAATGCGGCAGGGCTTCGAACGCCGCGATCTCCGCCGTGGACATCGGGCCGCCCTGCAAGGCCAGGCTGCGGACGCTATCCGGGGACAGGCGGCCGAAATACTCGGGCTCCTTGCCGCACAAATACCGCTTCGCCGCCACGTGCAGCCGCACCGGTTCCGTCACCGCCGGCCCGAAGCGCCCGGCCAGCCAGGCAGCGCCGAGGTCCTCGTGGTGGTCGTCGATGCCGTCCTCGGCCGGGTCCTCGCCGAGACCGTGCACCATGTGGCCGATGTCGTGCACCAGCGCCGCGACGATCAGCGGCAAGTCGCACCCCGCCTGCTCCGCCAACAACGCCGCTTGAAGCGCATGAGCACGCTGATTGATGCTGGACAGGCCATACTGACGCCCCCCCTTGCCGTCGATCAGTTCGGCGATGGTCGCGATTGCGTCCTGTTGCATGCCCGCATCCCCATTGACTGGGGTAATAGTCTAGCCGCCGCGAACGTTGCCCGGCAAAAGTCCGTTTCATGACAAGCCAACCAAGGAAATGACGCACATGCTGGATCAGCCATTCGACAGTCTGGTGAACGACGCGGCGGACGCGCACACGCTGCATGCGGTGCGGCCGGATGGATTGGCCGGCCTGCTGGACTCCCTGCCGGCGGCGCAGGCCGCCTACCTCAAGGCCACCGGTTTCGCCGCCAAGGCGCAGGAGTTGGTCTTGCTGCCGGCCCCGGAAGGTCTGGCCGGCGCCGTGCTGGGACTTGGCAGCGACCGCTCCCCTTGGGCGTTCGGCGACCTGGCATCGCGCCTGCCGGAGGGCACCGCCTGGACGCTGCAACCCGGCGATTACGATCCGGCCGCCGCCACCCTTGGCTACTGCCTCGGCACCTACCGCTACGCCGCCTTCAAATCCGCGGAACGTACACCCGCCCGTCTGGTCGCACCCGAAGGGCAAGCGGCGGCGGTGTCTCAGGCCGGTGCCATCGCCATGGTGCGCGACCTGATCAATACCCCCGCCAACGTACTGGGCCCCGTGGAGCTGGGGGATATCGCCGTGGGTCTCGCCACCCGGCATGGGGCGGTAGCCACCGTGGTCGAGGGGGCCGAACTGGACGCCGCATACCCCACCGTCGCCGCCGTCGGGCGCGGCTCCGCCCGCCCCGCTCGGGTCGTGACATTCCGCTGGCGCGGCAGCAAGGCCACCGATGCCTCCCCGCTGGTCTCGCTCTGCGGCAAAGGCGTGTGCTTCGATACCGGCGGCTACGACCTGAAACCGTCGTCCGGTATGCTGCGGATGAAAAAGGACATGGGCGGCGCGGCAACCGTTCTTGGTTTGTCCCGAATTATCATGGAAGCCGATCTGCCGTTGCGGCTGGTTACCCGAATCGGATGCGTGGAAAATTCGGTATCCGGCACCGCGATGCGTCCATTGGATGTGATTCGCACCAGAAGCGGGCTGACGGTGGAGGTCGGAAATACCGATGCGGAAGGGCGACTCGTGCTGTGCGATCTGCTGCACGATGCGTCGAGCGAGTCACCTTCCCTGCTGCTGGATTGCGCAACCCTGACCGGTGCTGCGCGAGTAGCTGTCGGCCCAGACCTGCCGGCACTGTTCTGCACCGACGACGATTGGGCCGATTCTCTGTTGCGGAACGGCACCGCCGAACACGATCCGATGTGGCGCCTTCCGTTGTGGTCCGGTTACGACGATTGGCTAAAAAGCCCTGTCGCCGACTTGAACAATGTGTCATCTCGGCCGCATGCTGGGGCGGTTGTGGCGGCACTGTTCTTGAAGCGATTTCTGTCAAAAGACGTGCCGTGGATACATCTCGATCTTTACGCCTGGAACGACCAATCGAGACCCGGGCGCCCGGAAGGCGGCGAAGCACAGACGTTGCGGGCCGTGTTCCAGGCCGTAAAGGAACGGCTTTGCCGAACCGAATAATGTTACATCGCCCGATGCGCAATAAGCTTGACTTAGAACTATCTTCGGTTTATTCAACGCCGCACGATACGGCTGCAATATCGCGGCCATCCGGGAAAGGATAATAAATGGCAACAGCACCCTCCGCCACCGACCAGCAGGTTGACCTGCTGCGTGGCACCGTCGTCTCCCTCGTTCGGCGCGACGGACCCGATCTGACCGCTCGTCAGCTCGCTGTATTTTTGACCTGCTATCTGGTCGAAGGCGGTCACACCGTGCGCGGCCTGGCGGCCGATCTGGACGTGTCGAAGCCGGCGATTACCCGTGCGCTCGACCGTCTCGGCGAGTTCGACCTCGCCCGCCGCAAGACGGATCCGGCCGATCGCCGCAGCATCCTCGTGCAAAAGACCCCAAAGGGTTCAGCGTTCTTGCGCGATATCAAGACGATCATGGCGAAAGCCGCCGCTGGCGAAAAGAAGGCCGCTCCCGCGGGCCGTCGCGCCGCCGGCTAATCGCACCTGACTTCCCGCTCCCCCTTCCCGTCCGGCACACCGTGACGGGAGGGGGTTCGGTCCCTACAATCGCTCCAGCATCCAGCGATTGCAGGAGTACAAGACGATGCAACGCCGCACCTTACTGACCACCGCTCTTGCCGCCCCCTTTGCCGCGCGCGCGGCGAATATCGCCACCTTGCGGCTCATTCCGCAAACAAATCTGAGCGTGCTGGACCCCATCTGGTCCACCGCCACCGTGTCCAGCACGCATGGCTACCATGTGTTCGATACGCTCTATTCCGCGGACAGCCAGTTACGCCCGCAACCACAAATGGCAGCGGGCCATGAAATCTCGAGCAATCAGAGAGTCTGGCGGTTTCGTCTTCGTGATGGGTTGAAATTCCACGACAATACACCTGTCCGTAGCATCGACTGCTCGCTCAGCATCCAGCGCTGGTGCAAACGCGATCCGCTTGGGCAACTTCTTGACGCGGTTGTAGAACAATGGGCAACACCCGACGACAAGACGCTTGAGTTGCATTTGATACGGCCCTTCGCACTGGTGCTGGACGCGCTGGCGAAACCGGAAGCCGCTGTGCCTTTTATCATGCCGGAACACATGGCGCGTACCGATCCGATGAAGGCGATAACGGAGGCAATAGGCTCCGGGCCTTACCGGTTTCTGCCCGACGAATACATCAACGGCAGCCATGTGGCCTACGAACGTTTCAACGGATACATTCCCCGATCCGAACCGCCGGACTGGGCCTCAGGTGCCAAGATCGCGCACTTCCCGCGGGTGGAATGGAACATTATCCCGGACCCGGCCACCGCGTCCGCGGCGCTGCTGAAAGGCGAAGCCGATTGGTGGGAACGCCCGCTGAACGACCTGATACCGGGTCTGGAGCGCGATCCGAACATCCGCACCATGATCCACGACCCATCCGGGCGCCTCAGCCTGCTGAGAATGAATCATTTACAACCACCGTTCGACGATGTCCGGATACGGCGCGCGGTGATGACGGCGGTGAAACAGGAAGACTATATGCGCGCCACCATCGGCGACGACACCAGCCTCTGGCGGACGTGCCACAGCCTGTTCGTCTGCGGCACGCGCTTCACCACCGAAGACGAAGGCAAACGCCTGATGACAGGCGACCTGACCGCCGCCCGCCGCATGCTGGATGAGGCCGGGTATGCCGGGCAGCGCGTCGTGATTATTAGCCCCACCGACTTCCCGGTCATCGGCCCCCTGGGCAGCGTCACCGCCGAGGCTCTGCGCAAGATCGGCATGAACGTCGATTTGCAGGAAATGGACTGGGGTTCGGTCTTGCAGCGCCGCACCAGCCGGGAGCCGGTGGAAAAAGGCGGCTGGAGCATGTTCCACACAACCGGGCCGGCGGTGTCCTACTCCAACCCCGTCATTTCCACGTTGACGCGCGGCCAGGGCGCCAAGGGATGGTTCGGCTGGTGGAACAGCCCCAAGGCCGAGGACATGGTGCGAGATTGGATCGCGACCTCCGACCCCGCGGAGCAAAAACGCATCGCCACCGCCATCAACAACCTGGCCCTCCATGAGGTCGCGACGGTCCCGCTGGGCCAATTTTTCCTGAAAACCGCCTACCGAAGCAGCATCACCGGCATCTTGCAGGGCATCGGGCCATATCCATGGAATGTGCGGCCGGTCGGGTAAAATGAGACTCCAATTTTTCGCTTGAACCGGTCCACCGACCGGTCTACTGGCGAGTCTGCTGCGCGGCGGAATCGGCTCGGTGCGCGGCGGCTTTTTCAACCTTCGGTAGGGACCCCATGAGACCTCGATCCAGCAGCCAGTCCCCGGAAGGCGACAGTAGGCGCTTAGCGCCCGCTTCGACCCCTTCCCTGGACTGGATCCGTGTTCGGGAGCGCATGATCCCGCTCAGGCCCGCGCGCCGCTAACGCGCCGAGGCCCCGGCGGCCAGTCCTCCCGAGCTTAAGTCAACACTTAGGCAACAGGAGGCGCCAATGGCCGCCTTTCTCAACGTCGTCCGACTGTCCTCGTCCTCGGGACGCGATCCGTTTGGCTGATAGGCGCTCATCGCACCCGCCAGCCATTCCGACTCACGACCAAACGACCCCGAGGCCGACATGCCCAACACCAACCTGGCACAATTGCTGCCCCGCCCGCTGAACGCCGCTCTGGACGCCGCCCATGTCGGCGACATCCACGGCGCGCTGGGCAGCATTTATCAAGGCGGCCACCGCACCGGCGCCACCTGGCGCTCCAGGCTCAAGACCCTCGCGGCGATCGTCGGTCCCGGCATCATCGTCATGGTGGGCGATAACGATGCCGGCGCCTTCGCCACCTACACCCAGGCGGGCCAGAATTATGGCACCGCCCTGATGTGGACGCTGCTGCTGCTGGTGCCCGTGCTGTATGTGAACCAGGAGATGGTGCTGCGCCTCGGCGCTGTCGCCGGCGTTGGTCATGCCCGCCTGATCCTGGAGCGCTTCGGCAAGTTCTGGGGCGCGTTCAGCGTCATCGACCTGTTCATCCTGAACGGTTTGACCATTGTCACCGAGTTTATCGGCATTAGCCTGGGTCTGGACGCCCTCGGTCTGCCGAAACTGTGGGGCGTGGTTGTCGCGGCCGGCGTTACCATGCTGGCCGCCACCACCGGCAACTTCCGCCGGTTCGAACGTTTCGCCTTGCTGCTATGCCTCGGCAGCCTGCTGCTGGTCCCCATCGTCGTCATGGTGCACGCCCCAATCGGCGACATCGCTCGGGATACGGTGATACCGCGCATGCCGGCGGGTGGGAAACTGTCCGACGTGCTGCTCCTGATCATCGCCATCGTCGGCACCACCGTCGCGCCTTGGCAATTATTCTTTCAACAGAGCTATGTGATCGACAAACACATCACGCCCCGCTTCATCCCCTATGAGAAGGCCGATTTATGCATTGGCGTTGTGATGGTGATCGTCGGCGCGGCGGCGATGATGGCATTCTGCGCCGGCACCTTTGCCGGACATCCCGAGGCCGGCAACTTCACCGATGCCGGCGGCATCGCGGCGGGATTGGCCAAATATGCCGGCAAGGTTCCGGCGACCCTGTTCGCCATGGTGCTGATCGACGCCAGCATTATCGGCGCGGCGGCGGTCTCGCTGTCCACCGCCTATGCCCTGGGCGATACGCTGTCGCTGAAACATTCGTTGCACCGGAGCGCCGGGGACGCGCGCGGTTTCTACCTGGTATATTGCGGCCTGATCGCCGCCGCCGCGGCCCTGGTGCTGATCCCCAATGCGCCGCTGGGGTTGATGACCGAAGCGGTGCAGACACTGGCCGGCGTTCTGCTGCCCTCCGCTACCGTCTTCCTGCTGCTATTGTGCAATGACCCCGTAGTGCTCGGACCCTGGGTGAACGGGCGCTGGACCAATGTGTTTACCGGGTCTGTGATCGCGGTGTTGGTCATGCTGTCGGTTATTCTGACCGCGTCCGTGCTGTATCCGTCTATATCCGGGGAACAAATCCTGTGGATCCTCGGTAGCGGAACGGTGCTCGCCGCGATCGCCACCGGTGTGACGCTGACATTGCGCAAACCGGCGACCCAACGGCCCGTCGACCGCGCATTGCGCCCGATTTGGCGGATGCGGCCATTGAGCCAGTTGCAACCGACTCCGATGACGGGCGCGACCCGCATGTGGATGAGCGTGCTGCGGGGCTACCTGCTGCTGGCGGTCGGCATGGTCGTTGTTCGCGTGGTGCAACTGGCGATGGGGGGCTGAGCGAAGAGCAGCGGAAGGCGCTCTAGGCCGTCGCGCGTGCCGCCGCTCGCACCATCGCCGCACCCTTTTCCGCGATCATGATGGTCGGCGCATTGGTGTTGGTCGATGTCACCGCCGGCATCACAGAGGCATCGATCACCCGTAACCCCTGCAATCCGTGCACCCGCAATTGATCGTCCACCACCGACATCGAATCGGGCCCCATGCGGCATGAACACGTTGCGTGAAACACGGTCGAGCCGGTCTCGCGCAGGTATTCCAGCAACTCGTCATCGGTTTGCAGGTCCGCGCTGGCGGGCGTTTCCCGAACGACATATCGCGCCAACGCCGGCGCCGCGAACAAACGCCGGATGAAGCGCAATCCCCCAATCGCCGCACGGCGGTCCCGTTCGTCGGCGAGGTAACGGGGGTTGATGGCCGGTTGATCCTCCGGCCGAGGCGACCTCGCCTCCACGTAGCCCCGGCTGAGCGGGCGCATCTGCCACATGCCGGCGGTCATACCGGGCACGTGGTCCAACACCCGCGTCGCCCCTGGCGCGTAGCTGGCATTGGCGAACACCACCTGCACATCGGGAGTCGCCGACTCCTCCAGCACTTTCACCGATGCCGCCACCAGCGACGCGGCATAGGTCAGGATGCCTTTGCCGGTCAGCACATAACGCAAGACCTCCTGCACCAGTCCCAGGCCGCGGGATTTCTGATTCAGAGACGGCGCACCTTCGACGTCGCAAGATAACCGGGCAAGAAAATGGTCCTGGAAATTCTTACCCACGCCTTTCAGCGCGTGATGCAACGGAATGCCGACCCGTTCGAGGTGATCGGGATCGCCGACGCCCGAGAGTTGCAGGATGTGCGGGGAGCCGATTGCCCCGGCCGACAAGATCACCTCACCGGACGCATCGGCACGATCGATGACCCCGCCGCGAGAAAATTCGACGCCGGTTGCGCGCGTACCGTCGAACAACACGCGGTGCACCATCGCCTTGGTAATAACCTGCAAATTCGGCCGCGTCATCGCCGGCCGCAGGTACGATCGCGCCGCGCTGGCACGGAAACGCCCGCCGCGGGTTTGCTGCACCCAGCCGATATGATCGCCGAACCCCGCCGGCAGATCGTTGACGTCTGCGCGGTACGCGAGGCCAAGCTGCTGCCCTGCCTCGATCGCCGCTTGGCACAGCAGCGGCATGTCGGCGGTGCGCGATGTGTACAACGGGCCGCCCTTACCATGCACGCCGTCGGCCTGACCCTCCCAGTTTTCCGCCTTCTTGAAGTAGGGCAGCACATCGTCCCAGGACCAACCGCGGTTGCCGAGCTGCGACCAGTGGTCGAAATCCTCGGGCTGGCCGCGCACGTAGATCATGCCGTTGATGGACGACGATCCGCCCAGCACCTTGCCGCGCGGATAATTGATGGAACGGCCGTTGATGCCCTCATCCGGTTCGGCCTTGTAACCCCAGGTCAATGTGGGGTGATCCAGCAGCTTGATGTAACCGGCCGGAATGTGGATCAGCGGATTGAGGTCGCGGCCACCGGCCTCGATCAAAATGACCCGCGTGGCGGGGTCCTCGGTCAAACGATTCGCGAGGACGCAACCCGCCGAACCGGCGCCGACAATCACGTAATCTGCTTGCATAGTGGTTTCCCCTGGCCGAGTGGGCGAAGTGTAACCGCCGGTGGTTGGCTCAGGAAGCGGCGGCGAACCGGTGCCGACCATGACGGTATAAATGCCGGTCGGACGCTACCCCTTCTCCACCCCCCAGAAGACGGGTGCGGAGCCCTTCACCAATCCCGTCAGGTTCGACCGCCAGGCCGCATGCGGCAGGTATTGCCCGCAGGGGATGATCGGCACCGAGTCGAACGCCGCGAGCTGATAATCGGCCTCCAGCTTGCGGCGTTCCGCGTCGGACCTGGCGTCAATCCAGGCTTCGTAGGCAGTCTCGATCCGCGGATCGTCCGGCCATCCGAACCAGGCCTTGGCGCCGTTGCTGCGCATGGGATTGGGCAGCAACGGGTCGGCGAACTCCGGCCCGGGTGCACCGGCGGGGAACATCCCCCAGCCACCTTTATCCGGCGGCTCCTTCGAGGGGCGGCGCTGCACGACCGTGCCCCAGTCCACCAACTGGTCGTCCACGGTCATGCCGATCTTGCGGAAAGCGTCCGCCGCCACGGTGGCGACCGCGTGATAAATCAGCTGGTCGGTCGGGTGCATCAACACCAGCGTTTCCCCGCCATACTTCGCCCGATCGAGCATACGCTTGAGCTCATCGATGCTCTTACGAACGCGCACATTCTCCATCCCCGCTTCGGACGCCGAGGGCGAACCCGGCACCACGAATCCCATCGGCGCTTTCCAGGTCGTCGGATCATCGCCCATCGCCGCCGTCATCGTCTCCCGCTGATCGATGGCCGCCAGCATGGCACGCCGGACGCCCGGGTTGTTGGTGGGCCCGTGCAGATGGTTCGGGCGCAACAGGGAGACGGTGCCGTAGAGATCGATCAACCCGGTGGTCACACCAGACGCCTTCTTCAGCATCGGGATCAGATCGGGCTGCGGCAGCTCGACCCAATCGACCTCCCCCGCTGTAAGCGCATTGGCGGCGGTGGCGGAGTCGGGGATCACCCGCCATTCCACCCTGTCCACGTTCACCTTGTGCCCGCCGGCGGTGTAGGACGGCGGTTCCTGCCGAGGCGTGTACTTGTCGAACCGAGCGAAACCGGCGTGTGCGCCCGACACGAACTCATCTTTCAGAAAGCGCAACGGGCCGCAGCCGACGATTTCGGTGATCTGCTTGAATGGGTCGGTGGCGGCCAGACGCTCCGGCATCATCACGGGCTGCGGCTGCACCTTGGACAGGAAATGCGCCAATAGCGGGAATGGCTTTTTCAGGCGCCAGACCAGGGTGCGGTCGTCCGGCGCGGTAATCTCCGCGACGCGGGCGTCGATGATCACGCTGGTGGGATCGCGCTTCAGCCAGCGCTGCAACGACGCGAGGCAATCGCGTGCCAGCACCTTCGTGCCGTCGTGCCAGAACAGGCCCGCCCGCAGCTTCATCGTCCAGCGCAGGCCGTCGTTGTCGATGACGTGGCCCTCCACCATTTGCGGCTTCGGGTTGAACGCCTGATCGCGGCCGTACAGGCCCTCGTAAACCATCAGCGCGAAATTGCGGGTGACGGTGGCCGTGGTCCACACCGGGTCCAGGCTGGTGAGGTTGGTTTGCGGCACGAAGATCAGTGTTTTCGCGGTGGCCCCGATAGCCGGCCGCGCCAAAGCAGCGACCCCCGCGGTGGCGAGGAATGTACGTCTTTTCATTATGCTCCCTCCCTGTAGCGATAACCGCTCTATTCAGCGGCTTGCGCGACCCCCGCTACGCGTGTGCGGGTTCGCATGGTGACGAATTCTTCCGCCGCCGTTGGGTGTATCCCGATGGTGCGGTCGAAATCGGCCTTGGTGGCACCCATGACCACGGCGATGGCAATGCCCTGGATCAGCTCTGGCGCGTCCTCCCCCAGCATATGGGCGCCGACAACTTTCTGCGTCGCCTGATCTACGACCAACTTCATCATGGTCTTGCGGGCGCGACCGGACAGGGTGTGCCGCATCGGGGTGAATTTGGCGACGTAGACATCGACCGGCCCCTCCAACGCGGCCTGTTCTTCCGTCAGCCCAACGGTTCCGATGGGCGGGGTGGAGAACACCGCCGCCGGGACGTTCGCCAGCGACACCGAACGCGGGTTCTTACCGAACAGGGAGTCCGCCAGCGCGTGGCCCTCGGCAATCGCGAAGGGCGTGAGGTTGATCCGGTCCGTTACGTCGCCGATGGCGTAGATGTTCGGCTGCGCGGTGCGGAGTTTGGTGTCGATGACCACGGCGCCGGCTTTGTTCACGGTCACGCCGGCGTTTTCCAGCCCCATGCGCTCCGTGGCCGCGCGGCGGCCGGTGGCGAAGAAAACCGTGTCCACCTCCAGCTTTTGCCCGCCACCATAGGTCAGGATGCGGCCCTCGCCGTTGGCTTCGATTTTCTCCGGGTTGCAGGACGGGTGCAGGGTAACGCCCTGTGTCGCCAAAGCTTCCGCCAAGCCTTCGCGGAGGTCCTGGTCGAACCCGCGCAACGGCAGCGGCTGGCGGTAAATCAGATGCACCTCCGCGCCCAGCGCCTGGAAAATGCCGGCGAATTCCACCGCGATGAAACCCGATCCGACGATGGCGATCTTCTTCGGCATGACCGGCAAATAGAACGTATCATCTGAAATGATCGCCAGTTCGGCGCCCGGAACCGGAACCCGCTCCGGATGCCCGCCCGTCGCGATAACGATATGTTCGGCGGTGATGCGCTGCCCACCGACATCCAGCGTATGCGCGTCGATGAAAGTCGCCCGAGCATCGAAGATCTTGCAGCCGGCGCCATCCAACAGGCGGCGGTAGATGCCGTTCAGGCGGTTGATCTCCTTGTCCTTGGCCGCGATCAGCTTGTCCCAATCGTGCGGGCCCTTCTTGATCGTCCAGCCAAAACCCGCCGCATCGTCGGCCCAGGCGCCATACTCGCCCGCCTGCACCAGCAACTTCTTCGGCACGCAGCCGACGTTGACGCAGGTGCCGCCCCAGAACCGCTCCTCCGCGACGCCCACGCGCGCGCCATGGCCGGACGCGATGCGCGCGCACCGTACGCCGCCCGAGCCGCCGCCGATCACGAACAGGTCGAAGTCCATCTTGGCCATCCTTCTCTTGATCCGCCCAATTTGTGGCCGCACCGCCAGCGTGGCAAGGTCACGCACCGTCCAGGAGTACCAGCCATGCGCCGCCGCGATTTCGGAGCCGCCGTTCTCGCCCTCCCCACCCTGATCCGCCCAGCACGAGCGGAAGCCCCGGTCGTGCGCATCTCCAAGCAATACGGCCTCGGCTACATGTCGATGATGGTGATGGAGCGCCAAGGTCTGGTCGAACAACACGCCGCTCGCGTCGGCATCCCCGGCCTCAAAGTCGAGTGGTCCGTGCTCGGCGGTCCCGGCCCGCAGATCGACGCGCTGCTGGCGGGACAAGCCGATTTTATCGGGCCAGGTGGCACCACGCTGGCCACGCTGTGGGACAAAACCGCCGGCACCCCGCAGGAAGTGCGGGCGTTATCCGCGTTGCAATGCATGCCCTTCGTGATGGTGACCCGGCAGGATCGCATCCGCTCGATCGGAGACCTGACCGAAAAGGACCGCATCGCGCTGCCTGGGGTCAAAATCACCGGCCACGCGCTGACCCTGGAAATGGCGGCTGCGCAGAAATGGGGGTTCGACCAGTATGCCCGCCTGGATCCGCTGACCGTTACGCTGGCGCACCCCGATGCCATGGCGGCGATCGTCGGAGGCATGTCTGAGATTACCTGCCACCTCGCCAGTTCCCCGTTCTATTATTACGAACTTGCGATGCCCGGCATGCACCAGGTGATGAAATCGTACGACGTGACCGGCGGTAAACACACAAACGGCGTGCTGCTCGCGGCCAAGAAATTCCACGACGCCAACCCGAAAATCTGCGCCGCCGTGCTGGGCGCACAGAAAGAGGCAAACGCCTTCATCAAAGCCGAACCCCGAAAAACGGCGGAACTCTATTTGGCCATGACCGGCGATAAGCAGGTGGGCGTCGACCAGTTCGCTCAATGGGTGCAAGACCCGGACGTGGAATATACCACCGTGCCCCTACAGACGATGGCATTCGCTGAATTCATGAAGAAAGTGGGCCGTATCAAGCGCACCGCGCCACGCTGGCAGGATATGTTTTTCGAGGAATCACACGACGTTGCCGGAAGCTGAATTTCGGGCCGGTAGAGCCTCCCACTCCGGGCGCAGAATGGCCAGAATTAATTCGTCGCGATGCCTGCCGAACAAAAATACGTTGCCACGCGCGACGCCCTCGGCGATGAAGCCGGATGATTCATAAACATGCCGGGCACGGGCGTTGTCCGGGAATTGGCCGAGCCAGAAGCGATGGCATGGGGTTTGGGTGAATACGTGGTCGGTCAGGGCGCGCACGAATGCTTTGCCGTGGCCCTTTTCTGGTTCGGTCACCGCGATCCGCATCAGCAGCGTGATTCCGTTCGCGGCATTCCAGTCGCGCAAGATCGCGAAGCCCACCGGCCGATCTTCGTCGAGCGCGATGAAATGGGCGCAACGGTCGTTTGCCAGGCGAGCGCGATGCTGGGCTTCGTCCGAACGGCCGATGAAGGCTTCGTAGCCCGGCAGCCGTTCGGTTTCCATGATGAAAGGCAGGTCGGCTTCCGCCGCCCGCCTCAATGCGAACATTACGTCCCGATGCCGCCGAGCGCGATGTATTTGATTTCGAGGTAGTCTTCGATGCCGTACTTGGAACCCTCGCGTCCCAGACCCGACGATTTCATCCCGCCGAACGGCGCCACATCGGTGGAGATGATGCCCTCATTCACCCCGATGATGCCGTATTCCAGCGCCTCGGCGACGCGGAAGATGCGGCCGACGTCGCGCGCGTAGAAATACGACGCCAATCCAAATTCGGTGTCGTTGGCCATCTGAATGGCCTCTTCCTCGGTACTAAACCGGAATAGCGGGGCGACCGGGCCGAAGGTTTCTTCGCGGAAGATCAGGGCCTCGCGCGGCACGTCCGCCAGCACGGTGGGTTCGAAGAAGGTGCCGCCCAGGGCGTGGCGGTGGCCGCCGGTGACGATGGTGGCACCGCGGCCGATTGCGTCGGCAATGTGTTCTTCCACCTTTGCCACCGCGTCGGCGTTGATCAGTGGGCCCTGGCTCACGCCCGGTTCCATGCCGTTGCCGACTTTCATGGCCTCCACGGCAACCTTCAGCTTGGCGGCGAACGCGTCATAGACCCCGTCCTGCACCAGCAAGCGATTGGCGCAGACGCAGGTTTGCCCGGTATTGCGGTATTTCGACGCCATGGCGCCCAGCACGGCCTGATCCAGGTCGGCGTCGTCAAACACAATGAAGGGGGCATTGCCACCCAGCTCCATGCTGGTTTTCTTCACCGTCGGCGCACACATCGCCAGCAGCTTGGATCCGACCTCGGTCGAGCCGGTGAAGGACAGTTTGCGCACCAGCGGGTTGCCGGTGAGTTCCTCGCCCATCGGGCCGGAGGGACCGGTCAGCACGTTGCACACGCCAGCCGGCATCCCCGCACGTTCCGCGAGAACAGCGATGGCAAGCGCGGAAAAAGGAGTCTGACTCGCCGGCCGGATCACCCCGGTGCAGCCGGCGGCCCAGCCGGGACCGGCCTTACGGGTGATCATAGCGGCCGGGAAGTTCCAGGGGGTGATGGCGGCGAACACGCCGATCGGCTCCTTGGTCACCAGGATGCGGCGGCCGCGCGCATTCTGCGGGATGGTGTCGCCGTAGACCCGGCGCCCTTCCTCGGCGAACCACTCGATGAAGCTGGCGGCGTAGGCGATCTCGCCCTTGCTCTCGGCCAAAGGTTTGCCCTGTTCGGCCGTCATGATGGCACCGAGATCGTCGGTGTTCGCCAGCATCAGGTCGGACAGCTTGCGCAGGATGACTGAGCGTTCCTTCGCCAGCATCGCCCGCCACGCTGGCCAGGCCTTGTTCGCCGCCTCGATCGCGCGGCGGGTTTCGGCGGTGCCCATGGCTGGCACCTCGCCGATCGGCTCCCCCGTAGCGGGGTTCTTCACGACGATGGTTTTTCCCCCATCCGCCTGCACCCATTTGCCGTCCAGGTAATTGGCCTGACGGAAAAGCGTGGGGTCGGTGAGGTTCAACGAAGAGACGGTGTTCAACATGGCGGTGTCCTCCTGATCGGACGATAGGCCCGATTACGCGGTCAATCCAGGGTTTCGCGGTACGACCACACCGCGACCGTGGTGGCGATCGCGGCGAAGATCGCCATTGGCCAGATGTCCTGGGCGATATCGGCGAGCCCGTTGCCTTTCAACAGGATACCGCGGCAAATGCGAATGATATGGGTCAAGGGCAGCATCTCCCCGATCGCCCGCGCCCAAAGCGGCATGCCGGCGAATGGATAGATAAAACCGGACAACATCATCGACGGCAGCAGCGCGAATTGCGCCATTTGCTGCGCCTGCATCTGGGTGCGAGCGATCGTCGAAAAGGTGAATCCCAGTGCCAAATTGCACGCGATGAACAATCCCAGCACGGCGAGCAGCAGCGGGATCGATCCGTGCACCGGGACGCCGAACACCGCGACGGCGACGGCCAGGATCAAGAACACCTGTATATAGCCCAGGCCGACATAGGGCATGATTTTGCCCATCATCACCTCCAGCGGTCGGACGGGCATGGACAGCAGGTTCTCCATCGTCCCGGCCTCCCGCTCCCGTGTCATCGACAAAGCGGTGATGACGAGTGTCGAGAAACTCAGGATCACGCCAATCAGGCCGGGGACCACGTTCAAGGCAGTGATCGCTTCCGGGTTGTAGCGAGCGTGCACCATGACCTGGAACGGCACCGACATCGCGAGGTTCTGCAGGGCGACCGGCAAATCGCGCTGGAACGCCGTGCCGTTCAGCGCGTTCACCGCGGCGCTGGCCTGGGCGATGGCGGTGGGGTCGGTGGCGTCGGCATCCATCAGGATGGAGGGGTGCTGCCCGGTGTCCACATCGCGGGTGAAGCCGGGCGGGATATTCACCACGAACAGCACCTCCCCGCGTTTCAGGGCATCGTCGGCTTGCTGTTCGCTGGTGAAGCGACGCAGGTCGAAATAGCCGGTGTTGTTGAGCGCGGCTTCCAGGTCGCGGGTGTAGCGTGATTCCTCGGCTGCCAGTACGCCGGTGGGGAGATGCCTCGGGTTGGCATTCAGTGCGTAGCCAAATAGAAAAAGCTGGATCAGCGGCAGCATCACCGTCAGGCCAATGGTTGCCTTGTCCCGCCGCATCTCCAGCGTTTCTTTGTTCAGCACTGCCAGGAAGCGGCGGAAGGAGAAGCCTTTCATCGCGTCTCCTCCTGATCCTGCAGCAGGTGGATGAAGACATCGTCGAGGCGGGCCGGCACCTCCTCGGTGACAATACCCGCCTGTTTTCCTTGCGCGGCGATCGATCCCTCCAGCGCCGCTCGGTCCAGCCCGACCACCCGCAGCGCCTGACCGAAGATGGTGGCGCTTTCTACACCCTTCGCACCACGCAGTTTTTTCGATATTTTGTCGATCCCGTTACCGGTCAGTTCGAAAACGATCAGCTTGGCATCGCGCACCACGTCCTCGGCGGTGCCCTGCACGATCAGCTTGCCGCCGGACAAATACACCACCCGTTTGCAGCGTTCGGCTTCGTCCATATAGTGGGTGGAGACGAGCACCGTCATCCCCTCCCCCGCCATGTCGTTGATCAGGTCCCAGAATTCGCGGCGGGCCTTGGCGTCCACGCCGGCTGTGGGTTCATCCAGCAGCAGAAGTTTCGGCCGGTGCATGACACAGGCGGCGAGCGCCATGCGCTGCTTCCACCCACCGGACAAATTCCCGGCGAATTGATCCGCTCGGTTGCTCAGTTCCATCCGCTCCATGGTATCGGCGACGATTTTGGTGCGATCCGGAAGTTGATAGAGACGAGCAACGAAGTCGAGGTTTTCTTCGACCGTCAGGTCGCCATAAAAGCTGAAACGCTGGGTCATGTAGCCGACCTGTAAGCGTATCTCCGCGCTCTGGCCGATAACGTCCAACCCGAGGCAGGTGCCGCCGCCGGCATCCGGCTTCAACAGCCCGCACAGCATGCGGATGGTGGTGGTCTTGCCGCTGCCGTTGCCGCCGAGGAAGCCGCAAATCTCCCCCTCCGGCACCTGCAAATCCAGACCCGAGACGACCTGCCGCGTGCCGAAGCGCTTGCACAGCCCATGCACGTCGATGGCGAGCGGGCTCATGGCAGAATTTGGACGGTAACCGGCTGGCCCGGTTTTAACACCGCGAAGTCGGGCGGCGTGGGGCGGGCCTCGACCATGTAAACCAGCTTGCTGCGCGTGACCTCGCTGTAGATGACTGGCGGGGTGTATTCCGCGCGTGGCGAAACGAACGACACGGTGGCCGTTAGCCCCACGGGGCAGGCGTCGCAGGTCACGCCGATCCGAACACCGCTGTGCAACAAAGGCAGCACGGTTTCCGGCGCAAAGAATCGGATCAGCACATTTTCCGGCGGCAGCAGCGACACAACGGGTACGCCGGCGTTCGGGGTCTCGCCCGGGCGGGCGTAGATATCGGAGATCAGCCCCCCGGCAGGAGCAACCATCCGCCGCTGTGCCAGCCGCCATGTTGCCTGCGCCAGTTGTGCCCGATTTGCCGCCAGCACGGCGATTTGCGCCCCGATTTCCTGCTCCCGCCCAGTGGGGGACCGTTTGAGAGCCAGCGCCGCCTCGGCCGCCTGCACTTTGGCGGCCGCCGACAGCATGTCCGCGCGCACCTGATCCCGCAGTTGCACGCTGACGGACTGGGTTTTCACCAATGTCTCGGCACGCGCCAGGTCCTTCGCGACGCGCTGAAGGCTCGCCTTATTATCGGCGAGGGTGGCTTCGGCCTGGGCGATCTCGGTGTCGCGGCCGGCGGCTTGCAGATTGGCCAGACGCGCCTCCCCCTCGGTCACGCGGGCGGCGATTTCGTCACGGGACGCAGCATCGTTGGCGTCGTCCTGCGCGAACAGCAGTTGCCCGGCTTTGACGGTATCGCCGGCCTTAACCGGAACCTGGGTCAACAGGCCTTGCAGCGGCGGTCCGATGCGCACGAACTCCGCGTCGACGTAGCCCTGCCAGGTGTTGGGCGCCGGCGTCCGCGGAAACCACCACCAGGCGGCACCAGCGGCGATCAGCAACACCAGTCCCGCCAGAATGGCACCGATCTTCATGACCGTGACTCCAGACCGTGCAGCAGCAAATCCATATGGGTTTCCATCACGGCCTTGGGGTTCAATGCGATTTCGGTATGCTGCCCGAGGGAGTGCTTCCACAGCGCCATCATCAGGAAGGGGCCGATAAAGGACGGGATCGCCGATTGCGGATCGACCGGACGCAGTTCCCCCCGTTCGATACCGCGCCGCAGAATACCGGTCAGCAACGCCATCGCGCGCTTCACCACCTCATCCGCGTAAAGACGGGCGATGGCGGGAAAATTGCCGGATTCGGCGAGAACGAGCTTGGGGATCGCAGTCAGATCGGTGTCCAGCACGACCAGCAAATGCGTCGCGATCTGGCGCAGCAGATCGGGGGTCGATCCATGATGGGCGGCTACCGCTTGCTCCATAGCTTCCAGATTGGGCAGCAAGCCTTGGCGAAGAACCGCTCGGAACAGGTCTTCCTTGGTCGGAAAGTAGAGGTAGAGGGTGCCCTTACTCACGCCCGCTCTCAGAGCAACATCCTCCAGCCGGGTCGCGGCGAATCCGCGCTCACTGAACAAAGCCAGAGCGGCGTCGGCTATTTCGCTGGGACGGGCGTCCTTGCGGCGGCGTCTGGGTTGGGAACCTGTGGCCTGCATGCGGGACAATTAATGACCGGCTGGCCGGTAATCAAGAGCGGCAAGTACTCATGAGCCGCGGTCATACGGTGGCGTCAGGCGCAGTCACACCGCCGGCGCACCAGGATGAGCCCAAACAGGCCGGCACCAAACGAGACAATGCTGGCTGGTTCCGGCGTATCGACCGATCTGACCTGCCCGTCGAAACCGGCGACCAACCGGCGATCCTCGACATCGCTGTCGACGGGGGGATGTCCTACCGCCTGCATCGGACCAGCGCCGAGCCACGTCTCGCGGCCTGATTTTCTCGGCCGCCGTTAACCATTCCTCAACACTTCGTCGGCACAATCGATTTGGCGCGCGCGAATTCGCTTGCGCGGTCAGGCTAATTGTATCTATATTCTGTTGGTCGGCAGGTGATCTACGAATGGAACGAGGCCAAGCGGGCCAGCAATCTGATCAAGCACGGCGTGGACTTCGAAGATGTCCGGTCGTTCGACTGGGACTCGGCGCTGATCCAGGGGGATAAACGCCGCGACTACGGCGAACAGCGCTGGCGGGCAATCGGGGTTCTTGGCACGTGCGTGGTGGTCGTCATCGTTTACACCAACCGGGATCGGGCGACACGAGTGATTAGCGCCAGATTGGCGAGCATCAAGGAAAGGGCGTTTTATGAAGCCGCATTCCGCTGAAAAGGAAGCCGCCATCCAGGCCGGCATCGCGCGGGACCCTGACAACCCGGAATGGACCGCGGAAGACTTCGCACGAGCCCGCCCCGCCGCTGAAATCGCGCCCGACCTGGTCGCCGCGTGGCGCCGGTCGCGGGGGCCGCAAAAGAAGCCGACCAAGGAACTCGTATCCCTGCGCATCGAACGCGAGGTGCTGGAACGCCTGCGTGCCTCCGGCCCTGGCTGGCAGACGCGCGCCAACGACATGCTGCGCGCGGCGGTGCTGGGTTCCTGAAACGACTTGCCTAACTCTGCTTGCAAGACGGGGCCGGCGGGTCCAGAAGCCCGCCGTTGTCATAGGAAAGCGCCGCCATGGTCCCGCGTTACACCCGTCCCGAAATGGCCGCGATCTGGGCGCCCGAGAACCGCTTCCGCATCTGGTTCGAGATCGAGGCCCTGGCCGCCGAGGGCATGGCCCGCATGGGCGCCATCCCCGAGGAAGCCGCGCGCAATATCCGCGAAAAGGGGAACGCCAAGGTCGCGCATATCACCCAGGCCGACCTGGACCGCATCGATGAGATCGAGCGGGAAACGCGCCACGACATCATCGCCTTCCTGACCTGGCTGGCCGAGGGAATCGGCCCTGACAGCCGCTTCGTGCATCAGGGCATGACCAGCTCCGACGTGCTGGACACTTGCCTGGCCGTTCAGATGACGCAGGCCGCCGATCTGCTGCTGAAGGACATCGATGCGGTGATGGCGGCGCTGAAGACGCGCGCGCTGGAGCACAAGAACACCCTGACCATCGGGCGCAGCCATGGCATCCACGCCGAACCCACCACGTTCGGGATCAAGCTCGCCGGCCACTACGCCGAATTTGCCCGCAACCGAGACCGGCTGGTGCATGCGCGCGCCGAAATCGCCACCGTGGCGATCTCCGGCGCGGTTGGCACCTTCGCGCATCTGGACCCCGAGGTTGAGGAATATGTCGCCCTGCGGCTTGGGCTGACCGCCGAGACCGTCTCCACCCAGGTGATCCCGCGCGACCGGCACGCGGCGTTCTTCTGCACGCTGGGGGTGATTGCCAGCGGCGTCGAACGGCTGGCCACCGAGGTGCGGCACCTCCAGCGCAGCGAAGTGCGGGAGGCCGAAGAATTCTTCCACGCGGGACAAAAGGGTTCCTCGGCGATGCCGCACAAGCGGAACCCTGTGTTGAGCGAAAACCTGACCGGCCTGGCCCGCATCGTGCGCGCCGCCGTGGTGCCGGCATTGGAAAATGTAACGCTTTGGCACGAGCGGGATATCAGCCACTCCTCCGTCGAACGCGTCATCGGGCCGGATACCACGCTGGCGCTGGACTTCGCGTTGATGCGGCTGGCGGGGATGATGGAACGGCTGGTGATTTACCCCGACCGCATGCTGGCCAATCTGGAAAGCCTGGGTGGTGTGGTGCACTCCGGCGAAGTACTGCTGGCGTTAACCCGGTCCGGCATCTCCCGCGAAGATGCCTACCGCATCGTGCAAGCCTGCGCGATGGAGACCTGGACGAAGTTGGGCACGCCGGAAGGGCGGAGCTTCCGGCAGAACCTGGAAGCCGACCAGGAGGTTTCGAAGCGCGTGCCGGCCGCTGTGCTGGACGCCGCGATGGACCCGGCGATCCACTTGCGGTCGGTCGACCGGATTTTTGAGCGGGTTTTTGGGCGGGCGTAGTATCTACGAGTTCGCCGCCAAAAACCCCTCGATCCCCGCGATAAACCCCTTCGTGTTCTGACCATGCACGTTGTGGCCGCAATCCGGCACCGTCACCAGCATGCCGTGCGGCAGCGCGTCGCGGAACCGCTCGGCCGCATCCGCCGTCAGAATGTTTGAATTCGCGCCGCGCACGATCATCACCGGCAGATCGAACGCCCCGGCCTCCTGCAACGTAATGTTCTCCAGCGGCCCCTGCCCGCGCACGATGCCCAGCCGCCGGGGGTTGCTGTCGCACTTGCTGACGTATTTGCCGTCGGCCCGTTCCAGCATGTTGTATTTCACCGTGCGCTCGATGTGCTCGCGCGACCGGTAGGGGTCGTATTTACGCACGTTGGCAACGAAATGTTCGAGGTTATCGAATTCCTCATTGGCATTCACGAAGCCGGCAATCACCTCTCGCCCGCGGCCTGATAGCTCCGGCCCGATATCGACCAGGACCAGCGCCCGCAGCCTCGACGGGTCGCGCTTGGTCATCAGCATCGAATTGCGCCCGCCCATGGAATGACCCATCAATAGCGGCTTGTGCAGGCGCATCGCGGCGATGAACGCCTCGGCGTCCAGCGACATTTCGTAGTTGGAGTAACTCACGTCGCGCGACCACTCGCTGTCGCCGTGGCCGCGCTGATCCAGCGCGAGAACGCGGTATCTCCGCGCCAAATGCAGGCTCACCAGATCCCACGAATGCGCCGACTGATGCCCGCCATGCAGCAGCACCACGGGCGGCGCGTCTGGCGCGCCCCACTCCAGAAAGTGAAAACGCTGTTGGCGCAGCACGATATTGCAGGATCGGTACGGCACCGAAGGCGCATGCGGGATGCCGAGGTCCGTGGCGCTGGCCAGCAGGCTGCGGAACTCCTCCGAACCGGTCATGTCCAGCGGTTCGCTGCCCTGGGCGAAGGTGTTGAGGTACATGCGTGGATTCCGTTGTTCTGGCCCCCAGGTTAGGCACGGAAACGCGCCTCTGTCACCCCGCGCGGGCCAGAGGCATTGCCTGCCGCGGCAAACCAGAACCCACGACCGCCTCCATCGCCGCCGACCCCGAGCCAGCACGCCTTTCGTCCTACGAGTTACCGAACCAGTTTGGAATGCCCTAAGTTGGGGATACCCGTTTCCTCACGCAATGTTGCTCGGCGGCCGACGAACCGGCCCCGGCGAACCAATAAAAACAACACGATAGCCGCGTTCGCCGCGTTCCACACCACCCCGTTCGCGAAGGCCGCTCGGTACGATCCCGTGGCGTCGAAGATGACCCCCGACATCCAGCCCCCCAGCGCCATGCCGAGCAAGGTCATCATCATGACAACTCCGACACGAGTTCCGGCTTCCTTGGCCGAAAAACACTCCCGTATGACGATCGCATAACTTGGCACCAATCCGCCCTGAAACAGGCCGAACAGCGCGGAAATAACGTATAGCGAAGCCAAGCCGTTCATCGTCAAGTACAGCGATAATGCCGTCATTTGCATAACGGAACCGATCAACATCGTTTTCATACCGCCGATCCGGTCCGCCACGAAACCAGAGGCGATGCGGCTGATAATGCCGCAGCCGAGCATCAGCGCCAGCATTTCGGCACCCCGGGCGACTCCGTAGCCAAGGTCGCCGCAGTAGGCGACGATATGCACCTGAGGCATGGACATCGCGACGCAGCAGGCGAGGCCGGCTACGGCGAGCAGGGTTTGCAACATCTTCGGCGATAATCCCATCGTGCCCATGTTGCCCGAGGGCGCGGCGACGATGCCGATTTTGTGAACGGGCGCGGGCGCGCGCAGCAGCAGCGCCAGGGGGATCATCGTAGCGGCGCAGAACAGGCCGATGCCGATATAGGTGTGCCGCCAGCCGTAATCGCGGATCAGGTGCTCCACCACCGTTGGCCAGATAGCCCCGGAGAGATAATTGCCGGAGGCGCAGAGGGATACCGCGAGGCCGCGCCGCTTCTCGAACCAGTGCGAGATGTCGGCCATCAGGGGCGCGAAACTGGCGCCGGTGCCGAGCATGCCGGCAAACAGGGCGTAGGGGATGCCGAAGGTCCAGACGTCATGCGTGAAGGCGGCGGCGGCGTAGCCGATGGCCAGGGACAGTCCGCCGATGGCAACGGGGATGACGATGCCGATCTTGTCGCTGATGCGGCCCATCAGCACGCCACCGACCCCGAATCCGATCATGGTGAGGGTGAAAGGCACCGATGCCGCGCCTCGGGCAATGCCGAAATCGGCCTGGACGGCCGGAAGGGAGACGACGACCGACCACATGCCGACCCCACCGATGGTGGAAATCAGCATGCAGATGCCCAGGCGAAACCAGGCGTAGGGGGAGTCGATTTCCCGGGTCATGCCCATGCCCCCACCGTCATGGTTGGCCATGACGCGCGGGGGGTGGGGTGGGACGACATGACTGCCCCTCAAGTCCGCTCGAAGTCGATCCTCTCGACGACGGGCAACCCTTGCAGCTTCCGGCGCAGGCAATCGAGGGCCATTTCGACCGCTCCCAGCCGGACCCATTCGCGCCCACCCAGGATGCGCGACCGGCGCACCACCACGTCGTCGGCGGTGGCGATGCCCGTCCAGATAGTGCCGCCGAAGTCGATGCGGTCGGCACCCTGGTCGAGGTCGATCAGCGACACCAAGGCGTGCGTCGCGCCGGTTTGCTCGCGCGCCGCTCGGGCCACGGCGGCGGCGGCATCTTCGGTCATCTCACCAGCCAGGGAGACATCCTTCAGGCCGTAGACCGCGTGCAGATCGGCGAAATGCCGCACCACGAGGCCGCGGCGGAACACGTGTTCGGCGGTGAGCAAATGCCCGAAGCGCCCGGCGATGGCACCGCTGGTGAAGCTTTCCACCACTGACAGCGTGCCCTGCTGTGCCGTCAGTTCGGCCAGGACCACGCCCTCCAGGGTCCGGTCATCCTCGGCCATGATGAAGTTGCCCAGGCGCTTGCGCACCTCGGCGGCGATCGGCGCCAGCTTTCTGTGCACGTCGTCCATGTCGGTCCCGCGCACGGTCAGCTTGGTTTCAAGCTGCGGGTAGTGCGCCCGGAATCCCAGCTTCACCCCGCCGGTGGGATCGAGGTCCTCGACGCCCTTCAGCATCTCATCGGCGTGCGACTCGCCGATGCCGTAAGAGTGAAAGCGCTTCAGGTAGATCGATGCGGGCGCGCCGGAGCGGGCGAGAATGCGGGGGATCACTTGTTCTTCCAGCATGCGCCGCATCTCGCGCGGCACGCCGGGGGTGAAGAAGAAGCGCGCCTTGCCGATGTCGACGGCGAAGCCGCAGGCGGTGCCGATCGGGTTGTCGATCATCTCCGCCGTTGAGGGCAGCATCGCCTGCTTGACGTTGTTCGGCGGCATGACGCGGGCGCGCTTGGTGAAGAACGCCTCCATGATGGTCAGCCATTCCTGGTTCAGTGTGAGTTCGACCCCGGCGGCCTGGGCAGCGATTTCCTGCGACAGATCGTCCACGGTCGGGCCGAGGCCGCCGTTCACGATCACCGCGTCGGCCCGCGTGCCCGCCAGTTTGAACGCGGCGAGCAAGGTGTCGCGGTCGTCACCCACGGTGGTTTCCCAGACGACGGACAGGCCGACGTCTTCCAGCTTCTGCGCCATGTAGCTGAAGTTGGTGTTGGTGATCTTGCCGGTCAGCACCTCATCGCCGGTGCAAATGATCTCGATGCGCATGGTTCCCCCCGTTCGGTCGGGGGGAGATTCGGGGATTGGGGGCGGGAGGGCAAGGGGGTGGCCGCCCTGAGCCCGATTCTCGCGCCATCGCCGGCGAGCCATGACATTGATAAATCCGGCGGGTGACAATCCATCGCGTCCATCAGTTCCATTTTCAGACAGAAAGAAGAAGGCAACCGTACGCATCGACGACTGCCAAAACTAAGGGTCCGTTTCGAAATAAACGAACCGGTTGTGGCGAGACTCCACTCTCTCAACGTGCACTGTGGGCCGCAAAATGTGGGCTGAGTGCGCCGTCGTCCTTCATATGACGGAGCCACCGCCACAACGTGGCGCGGCTGGCGCCGGCATGCAGCTAGCGGTTAACAATTGCCTGCTCCCGGAAGCCAGCCGGGCCGACGCGGTCCATTTCCGCGACAACCTCGCGCTCGAACTGAGCACGGATTGGGAGTAGGGCGGGATCGGCGGCAAAGGGCATGACAGTCTCCCATGTGTTGCGACCCACAGTGTCGCGTCACGACCGGGAGAACGCAGCTGGTGTGAGACTGCCTCCGTTACCCCCCCATTTCCGCCCGGCCCTCAGCCGCACCGATTTCTGTCTCATATCCGCTGCCGGGTCAGGGTGCCGAAGTGAAACGGCACTGGATGTCGCGGAAGTCAGGGCCAAGGCCTACTGGATCGTCGCTGGCTGGGCACTGTGCCCGGCCGTGGCTTGGCAGCCCCCCCCCGGCGACCGGCACCTGAGGCTGGAAATCCGGAGGGGCACCACCCATGCATTGCCCGGTGATCGATCACGAGACGATTCGCTGCTCCGGTGGGCCATCTAGGTCCGGCGTGATCAGCACCGTAGCCACGTGGTTGACGGCAATCTCGACGATCTCGAAACGTTCGGCACGCAAACCCTGCTAGTGACCTCGGTTCGGCGACCCGACGCGCTGATCGGGGCCGTCGTCACGGCCGTGCTGGAGAACTTCACCGATTTTCGTCGGCTTCACCCGTCGCTGTTCTTGCTGAAGACCGATAGTCTTGTGGCAAACGACGCGGTCGCCCCGCTGCACCCGGGGGCGATACGATCCTTTCGCACGGCCGGGCTGCTTCGATAATGCGTGATCGTCGGGGGCGAGCATGACGCCGTCAGGCAACATGATCGGGTCAGCCTGACCCGATCATGATCTAGCGGCCCCAATTACCGAGCGGTCCCTGATCGTTGTGCGTCCCGGCGCGATCACGGTCTCCCCGGTCATGCTCGCCACGGTCCTGGTGTTCCCCCCCGCGGTCGCCGTAGCCGCGAGAGCCGTAACCACCGCCTGACTCAACGATGCAACCAGTGAGCGCGAGGGAGAGCAGCAACAGCGTAACCAGTGCCGGTTTCATCCGGAGCCTTCCATCAGGGACGGTCAAGGCGTCTCCTTGACCACGGTGATGTCAACGACCCGGTTGCGGGGTTCGCTGGCGTCGTCGCGCGTCGCCACCTGTGGCCTGCTTTCGCCGGTCCAGCTTGTGTCGATACGGGCGGCCGGGACCCCGGCGGCGGTCAGCGCATCGCGCACCGCGTCCGCCCGCTTCTGGGCCAGAGCCATATTGGCGGATGGCGCGCCGACCCGATCGGTCTTGCCAATAACCGTCACACGCGTCGCGCTGTTGTTGGCGACGACATAGGCGACGTTCTTGACGATCATCTGCCCGCGCGCGTTGATCGCGACACTGTTGGTATCGAAGTAGACTTGGTACCAGGCGCCGGTCAGCTCAGGGCTGGTCGCCTCGGTGGCCGGCGGCGGCTGCCATGCCGGCTGGGCGGCTTGCTGAGCGCATCCAGCCACCATGGAAAGCGCGAGTGTGGCGACACAGGCTCGCAGGATATTCGTGGATTGAGACATTGTGACCTCCGTTGTCTTCCGACCGTGTTTTGATTGTGTGTTTGAGCTCGTCATTCACGCCGATGGCCCAAGCAGGCCTCATGCGATTACGCGCTACCGCCAGATCGGCCGACCAAGATTGATCTGATGGGGACTGGTGAGCGCGCCAGTACCAGCGCCAACGGCGCCGCCGATCAGCGCGCCCTCCAGGGGGGCACCGACCATCCATCCGCCAAGCGCACCGGCACCGGCGCCGATGCCGGCACCACTGATGGCTCGCTCGCCTGTGGTGCGGCCGCACCCGCCGAGCGCAGCCAGCGCGAACAGCAAGGCGGTCGTCAAGCTCATTCGTTTCATGTTATACCTCCGATTGGGTGGTTCATCCACCCCTCTCGCATGGGTTTCTGTGTCGGCGGCTGTGTCCCTCATCGTGTCGAACATGCCACCGCCGGTGGCCCGGGGCTGGATGGTGCCCCTCTTCGCGCATCGTTGCCGCCAGCCGTGTTCGCTTCAGCGCCTCTGAAAGAAACCGGCTCCGATCAGGACGACACCAACGATCACCGCGCCTCCGCTCAGAAGCTGGGGGATGGCGTAAGATCTATCTTCCGTCGTCTGGATCTTCAGGTCCCCGATCTTGGCCAGGTCCTTCGTCTCGTGCGTCGTAAAGACGGGGACCGCGAATCCGAACAGACCGAGCAGCACCAAGACCGTCCCGACCATCGTCCCGCCACTCATTCCGAAACGGCCCACCAGAGCCTCCTGATGTGTTAATGGAACATGCTTCACAGTCACGGCGATTCGCGGTCAGCGCTGGTAGGACGGCACGCCCCCCAACAGCCACAACACGAGCAAGACGATTAGTACAATGCTAAGAACACCCCCCAGCCCTGATCGGCCGTAGCGATTGTAGCCATAGTAACCACCCCCGCCGCCGAGCAGCAGGATCAGCAGGATGATGATGACGACCGTGCCCACGGATCACCTCCAGGTCGGGGATGCAGCCACGCCGGTCGACCCCCGACCGGCGCCCATATCAGGTCAGCTTCGCGCTACCTAGGTGTATTACGCTCAGCCGATTTCTCGATGGCCTTGCCGGTGCGAGAGATATCCTCACCCGCGCCCGCGGTGGTGTGACAAGCACTCAGCAGGGGCACAGCGGCCACCAGCCATAGCACGGTCAAACCAAGTGTGAATGTTTTGAACATGCTGGGATCCTTTTTGGATTTCATCGTTTTCCACTTCTATCGTTTTCCACTTCTGTCGCCCCTGGGGATTTTGGGGCTCGGTTCACTCTGCGGCTCTGCGACAACGTGTCGGTATGGCCAACAGCATTCGAACGACCATCGCCTAACAGCCATAAAGATTGGGCGCATTGATCTGGATCAGCCCGATGCCCCCGAATTGAACCCGATGGACAAGGTCTGCGGATACGCGCGTGCCGGCAAGCTCTCGGGCTTCGTCCGGGCCAGTCCTGACGCCATCATCCAGACCTGCGCCAAGGTCTGACGTTGGGGCGCCAACGACCCACCCCTGATCCAATCCATGAGCGGAAAGGACTGGGCAAGGGGCGCCACGACCGAAGGCGCGATGACCCGCCTCACGCCTGAATCCGTCCGTCTACCACCTCGACGATGCGGTCGCAGCGGCACGCCAGCCCAATGTTGTGGGTGACCAGCAGGAAGCTCGTGCCGCTCTCGCGGTTCCCCTGCCGCATTAGTTCGAACACGCCATCCGCCGATTTGCTGTCCAGGTTCCCGGTTGGCTCGTCCGCCAGCACCAGATCGGGGTTCATGGCCAGAGACCGCGCCACGGCAACCCGCTGCTGCTGACCGCCCGACAGATTCATCGCCAGGTTGCCGGTGAATTTCTCCAGCCCGGCACGCGCCATCAGGTCATACGCGCAGGCCGCCATCGCCGCGTCGGGGAGGCCGCGATCCACCAGCAGCGGCATCATCACGTTCTCCGTTGCGGTGAACGCCGAGATCACCAGAGATGATGCTGGAACACGAAGCCGATCATGTGACCGCGCAGCCGGCGGCGCATATGGCGGGCTTCACCGGCTTCCTTTAGGCCAAATTGCTTTCCTGTGAGGATTCGACTCCCCAAGCCTACCGGCTCAAGGCGGGCAACGCCGCCTAGGCTATTTCAACATCCGGCGGGACATCCCTGCCCCAATGGTGCCGCCATCGCATAGGGACCATAGGGGGCACATGCCATTCGCTGTGCATTTGCCGCACCGGCGTTCTCAGCCTGCCAGGAGAGGGGGACGGCTAATTGCTGATGTATCAGTCCCGCACGGGTGACGGCATTCCCGAGTTGCTGGGCGCTGCCGCCGCCGGCGCCTTCATCAGCACGAAGCCTGACGCGGTCAGATGGCTCACAAGCCGGTCTGCCGTAATCCGCGCCATGACCGCATCCGCGTCGTAAACCGCGGCCCCCCATTATACCGCAGTGCGAAGGATAGGGCCTCGGCGACTTCGTCTAAAGTGGCGGGGCGAAGGGAGGCTTGCACGACAGCACGGTGCGGCACCTGTTGGCGCGCGCCTGACGGAGGTGGCGGATGACGGCAACTTGCCCCCGATCCTGCTACCTATGCGCTACCTAGGCCTTTCCGCCGCCTTCGCCGTCTTTCTCTAATTCATTGAAAAGATTGGCGGACCCGATACGATTCGAACGTACGGCCTCTGCCTTCGGAGGGCAGCGCTCTATCCAGCTGAGCTACGGGTCCAGTGGCACCCTCATACAGACAATCCCCGCCGAACGGAAGCCTGCTTCTCCGACTGGATCGCAACGGGGCCTGACCTGAGCGCCGCCACCAGCACAGACCAACCTTTAATACCTTGAAATACAATGATTTATACCGAGAATGGGCCCTCGGGCCAAGCCCAAGGGTGACGGAAAGGTACTCCGGCGAATGATGCGCCGGGGGCGCCCCCCGCGCCCCAAAAAACACCCCCCTCAAAACTGCTTCAACAACCGGTCAATATAATCCAGCTCCGGCTGAGGCCGCCCCCGCTCCGCCCCTCGCCGCCGCAGTTCCTCTTGAATTGCCATGGTTTTTTGCCGTTCCCGCTCCTCGGGCACGGTCACGTCGTCGCCCTCGTCCTCGCCCGCGGTGCCGTTGCCGGTCTGGCGTCCCAGCGGGTCGCGCCCGCGGGAATCGGCGTGCCCAGGCTCCCGCGGCAGGGGTCCATCCCCCCGCCCCGCCTGCTGGCCACCGGGCAGGGTCATGCCGAACAGGCTCTCATCCCCCTCGCCCTCACCCTCGCCCGACCCCGGCTGGGGCGGTCCAAACTTCTTGGCCATGGCCTGGCCCATCTCCCGCGCGCCCTTCTGCAGGGCCTCGATCGCCTGCTGCACGGAATCACCCGCGGCCTTGTCGCGCCCCTGCCCCAGGCTGCGACCGGCGTCCCGCATGGCCTGATCCGCCTCCCCCAGGCTGGGGGGAATCTCCCCCGTCAGATCGCCGAACTGCTGCATCAGCTCCCCGAGGGACCGCCGAAGCGCCTGCTGCACCCGCCGGTCGGCCTCCCGCGCCTCGTTCGGATCCGCACCCGAGGGCGACCGCGGGGGCATCGCCTGATCCACCCGGCTTTCGGTGTGGTCCAGCAGCCCGCCTTCCCGCCCGACCATGTCCTGCACGGCGCCCATCTGCTGCCGCCCGCGCTGCCGTTGCTCGGCGTTGCGCTGGTTCTGCTGGCCGGGTTTGGCGTTGCGGAGCTGGTCCAGCATGCGCTCCAACTCGGCCATGCGGCGCTGCGCCTCATCGGGAGTCCCCGTCTTCGCGGCATCGCGGGTCCGATCCGCCTGCCGCTGCATGTCATGCTCATTCAACGGCTTCGCGTCCGGACCCATCGGCGGCAGCTCGCCATTGCGCCGAGCTTCCTCCATCAGCGACTGCATGTGGCGGTCGATGGCCTCCTGCACCTCCTTCAGCCGCGCATCCAAAGCATCCCGATTGGCCTGGGTGGGGTCTTTCAGCAACGCCTCCAACGCCTCCCGCGCCGCCTCCCGAGCCTCTTCGAGCGCGCGGGCGGTCGATTCGGTCTGCCCCTCCTCCATATGGAGCGCCAATTGCCAAAGCCGCTCCTGCGCCTCCACCGCTCCTTCCAAGGAGAGGTCGCGCACCAATTTGTGGTAGATGCCGCTCAGGTTCAGCACCGCACCGAGGTCGTCCCCAAACGCCTCCGGCTTCTGGAGCAGGTCGTCCAGAGCCGCCATCCCGTCCCCGCGGTCGTCCGGGTGCAGGGACAGCCCCTTCCGCACCTGGATCAGCGCCTGCGCGATCGGGTTCAAAAACGGCCGTTCGGGCAGCACGAAGGTGGCGGCGTCGCTGGTGCCAACCTGCCCGGGAAAATCCCGCCCCACCAAAGTGGCCACCACCGTCAGACCCGCCCAAGGGTGAGCCGTCAGGTCCTGCTGATTGACCCCCTTCGCCGCCTTGGCCCCCCCGCTGGGCACCGGAATGGCCACGCTCAAAGCCGGCGCATCCGGCCGAGCCTCCAGCCGCAGCTCGGCCTGCAACGAAACGACACCGTAATCGTCTTCGACTTTCCAGGGCAGCCTGGTCTGCTGGCTGCCCTGGGCCTTACCAGGCGGCGCGTTCCACGCCACCTCCGGAGGCCGATCCGCCACCACCGTCATATCCCAATGCCGGAGGATCGCCCCGCCCGACACTACGTCCATCCGCCCGGATTCCGTCAGGTCCCGATCCGCCTGGAAACTGGCCGTATCCAGCGCGCGGAAGGGCTCTTCCCTGCCACCGACCGACAAAGCCGGCCCACCAGCGGCCCCCATCAGGCTAACCGTCAGGCTAACCGTCAAATGCGACCCGACCGGCACGGAAACGGCGGAGGTCTCAACCCGCGGGAACACCGGCGGCAGCCGCGTATAGGCTGGTGGGGTGATCCACGCCCGCAACTCCGGCGCCGCCGCCGGGGCCGAAACCGCCAGAGCCGGGTGCAGCGCCGCCGCGATCCGCCCCGGCGCATCCCGCCCGGCCACCGTGAAACACGCCACCAACCCCAGGATCACCGCTGCCCGCAGCGCCCGAGGGTCCTTGCGCGGCAGCCCCGGGCGGGGACTGCCGACCTTCAACCCCTTGAGTTGGCTTTCCGCCCGAGCGCGGTGCGCCGCCCACAGCGCCATCCCCGCCTCATCCATGCGGGCCGGGGTATCCGACAACACCGAAAGGGGCCGGTGCGACAGGCCCGACGCCCCCTCCAACCGCCGGTCCGCCGCCGCCTGATCCGGTAGCCGAACCCGCCGCAGCCCCCGGTAAAGCAGCCCGAAGATCGCAGCGCCGGTCGCCACCAGCACCCCAACATGCGCCCACCCCGGCAGCATCGGCGGCAGGTCCAACAGTGCCGCGCACAGAAACAGCCCGGCCACGCCCAGGGGAGGCCACAACGCCGGCCAAACCGCCTCGATCAGAAGCGCGCAACGCGCCAGGAACCGCGGTTTGTCCAGGTTCATCATGGGATTGGCACGACCTCCCCGGCCCAGAGGTCTTCATGCGTCTGGCGTTCCCGGATCACCGTCCAGGTGTCCCCGTCGACCATCACCTCCGCCGCGCGGGGGCGGGCGTTGTAGGGGGAACTCATGACGGACCCATAAGCGCCGGCGTCCAGGATGGCGACACGGGCGCCCGGGGACAGCGGCGGCAAAGCGCGCGAACGGGCGAAGGTGTCACCGCTTTCGCACACCGGCCCGACCACGTCGCAGGGGCTGAGCGGCGCCACGGCATCTGTGGCCGACACGGGGAGGATCCCATGCCAGGCATCGTACATCGCCGGCCGCACCAGATCGTTCATCGCCGCGTCCAGCACCACGAAGCGGGTCGACGGCGTCTGCTTCGCCAGCACGACCGAGGCCAGCAGCAGCCCAGCGGGGCCGACGAGCCAGCGGCCGGGCTCCAACGCGATGCGGACGTCCAGGTTGTGGAAGGCCGCCTTGATGGTGCCGGCGAGGCCGGTCGGACTGGGGGCGGGCTCGTTGCGGTAGGGGATGCCGAGGCCGCCGCCACAATCGACGGTCTCGACGCGGTAGCCGGCGTTTCGGATCGTGCGGACGAGGTCGGCGATACGGGCGTACGCCGCTCGGTATGGCGCGAGGTCCAGGATCTGGCTGCCGATATGGGTGGCGACACCGATGGGTTCGATCCCCGGCAGCGTGGCGGCGTGGGCATAGAGTTCCGCCGCGTGGTCGAACGCGATGCCGAACTTGTCGGTCGCCCGCCCGGTCGAGATCTTCTCGTGCCCGCCGGCCTCGACGTCGGGGTTGACCCTCAATGCCACCCGCGCCGTGCGGCCCATGCCGGAGGCGATAGCGGAGAGCATCGCCAGCTCCTCCGCGCTTTCTACGTTGATCTGGCTGATATTTTCGGTGACGGCGAGACGCAGTTCCCGCGCCGACTTGCCCACGCCGGAGTAGACGATGTGGTCAGCCGGAATGCCCGCCTTAAGGGCGCGGCGAAGCTCCCCCTCGCTGACAACGTCGGCCCCGGCGCCTTCTTTGGCCAGGGTGGCGAGGATGGCGAGGTGGTCGTTGGCCTTCACCGCATAATGCGGCTGCGCATCCAACCCAGCCTCTTTCAAGGCCTTCGCCAGCGCCCGATACCGTGACCGCAACGTCCCCGCCGAGTAAACCCACGTCGGCGTCCCCACCGCATCGGCGATCCGGTTGAGCGGAACCCCGTCCAGGACAAGCCCGTCCATAGCGTGCTGTTTCAGGTTCGGCCGACCCGCCAGCAACTCGGCTGGCGAAGGGTCGTCGGAAGGGTCGAAGGAGGTGTCGTGCGATGCCATGCGGCGGAGGTTAGCACGGGCGTTCGGGTCAGGTCAGGGGGATTAAGGCCAGGTTCCACACGCATGGGCGAACGACCTCCCGTCTGCTAAACTTGCCTCAACAAACCCTGTGAAGGAAACCGGATGCCATCGGCCCGCCTCGCCGTCGATATCGGCGGCACTTTTACCGACCTCGCGCTGGAGCATCCCGGCGGCCGAACCACCATCAAGGTGCTGACCACGCAAGCCGCACCCGAGAAGGGCGTCCTGGACGGCGTCCGCACCATCCTTGCCACCTCGGGCGTCAAAGCCGAGGACATCGAGCTGATCATCCACGGCACCACCCTGGCCACCAACGCGGTGATCGAGCGCAAGGGCGCCAAGACGGCCCTTCTCACCACCGAGGGTTTCCGCGACGTCATCGCGATGGGCAACGAGAGCCGTTACGACCAGTACGATCTGAATATCGTGCTGCCCGAGCCGCTGGTGCCCCGGCATTTGCGCCTGCCGGTGCCGGAACGGCTGGACAACACCGGCAAGGTGCTGCGCCCGCTGGACGAAGCGGCGGTGCGAGCGCTCATTCCCACGCTGCGCGCGGAAAAAATCGAGAGCATCGCGGTCGGCTTCCTGCACGCCTTCGTCAATCCCGACCATGAGTGGCGCGTCCGAGCGATCCTGGAGGAGGAACTGCCAGGCATCCCCGTGTCCCTGTCGTCCGAAGTATCCCCGGAAATGCGGGAGTGGGAGCGTTTCTCCACCACCGTGGCCAATGCCTACGTCCAGCCGATGATGGCGCGGTATTTGCGCCGCCTGGAGGCCGATTTGCGCGGCATCGGCGCCGCCGCGCCCTTGTTCCTGATGATGTCCGGCGGCGGGCTGACGACCATTGAGACCGCCTGCCGCTTCCCCATCCGCCTGGTGGAAAGCGGGCCGGCGGGCGGCGCCATTTTCTCCGCCTTCATCGCCCGCCAGTCCGGGCTGGCGAACGTGCTGTCGTTCGACATGGGCGGGACGACCGCCAAAATCTGCCTGATCGACGATTACAAGCCGCAGACCGCCCGCACGTTCGAGGTCGCGCGGGTCGGCCGCTTCCGCAAAGGCTCCGGCCTGCCGCTCCGCATTCCGGTGATCGAGATGGTGGAGATCGGCGCCGGCGGCGGCTCCATCGCGCACGTGGATAGCCTGGGCCGCATCGCCGTGGGGCCGGAAAGTGCCGGGGCCGATCCGGGGCCGGCGTGCTACGGGCGCGGCGGACGGCGGCCAGCGGTCACGGATGCCAATCTGGCGCTGGGACGGTACGACCCGGCACGTTTCGCCGGGGGGACCATGACGCTGGACGCGGCGGCGGCGCACGACGCCCTGCTGGCCGAGGTCGGAAGCCGGTTGGGGTTGACCTCCGACATGGCCGCGCTCGGCGTGGTGGAGATGGTCGACGAGAACATGGCCAACGCCGCCCGCGTGCACGCCATCGAATCCGGAAAAACCTACGACGGCCGCACCCTGATCGCATTCGGCGGCGGCGGCCCGGTACACGCGTGCCGGGTGGCGGAGAAAATCGGCATTTCCCGGGTTTTGGTGCCCTCCGGCGCCGGGGTGGGGTCGGCGATCGGCTTCCTGCGCGCGCCGGTGGGATATGAGGTGGTGCGCAGCCTGTATCAGCGGTTCTCCACCTTCGACGCACAAGCGGTGAACGCCCTGCTGGAAGCCATGCGGGAGGAAGCCATCGCGGCGGTGCGCCCGGGCAGCTTCGACGCGGAGCTGACGGAAACCCGCACGGCCTACATGCGCTACGTCGGCCAGGGCCACGAAATCCCGGTGCCGCTGCCGTTGCGGGTTCTCGGTCCGGACGATGTGGCGGACATCCGAGCGGCGTACGACCGGGAATACGCGCGGTTTTACGACCGGCCGGTGCCGGGGTCGGACGTGGAAATCATGAGCTACGCCGTGGTGGTCGCCACCGTGACGGACGAACCGGACCCCCTGCCCGACAGCGGCGGCCTGTTCGTGCCGGAGGTTCTCGCCGAACGCACGCAACCCGTGCGCGACACCGTGACCGGGGAGGTGTCCCTCTGGTCGATTTATCCGCGGTCGTCGCTGGTGCCGGGGACACGGATCGTCGGGCCGGCGATCGTGACGGAGGATGAGACGTCCACGCTGGTCGGGCCGGGGTGGTCGGGGATGGTGAATACGCTGGGGTATTTAGAGTTGGAGCGGGGGTAGCGCGCCAATAGAGAAGGCTGAACTTCGACTCCTGCCGTGTCATCCTCAGCGAAGGCTGAGGACCCACGACTTTCCTGCATATTTCCGCTGGGAAACCGATCAAGGGCGCTGTCACGGGCCCGTGTCGCCAACACCAACTCGGTGACAGCATTGCTCACCCGCCCGCAGCATGGGGTCTATTCGCATATGAACCCGCTCCCCATTGGCCCGAATACAATTGCTGAACCCCGGCCGAAAGCATAGACTTGTCCCCATCCCGAAGCGGAACCTACTCCAATGGACATGCCGACCATCGCCCCAGCCTTTGAACCAGCCCTGCCTCCTGTCGGGCCGGCCCGTTCGCACGTCGAGACCGACCAACAATTCCGCGCCGCAGTCGCCGAAGGCCAGCAAGCCCTGCGTGAGGGCCGCCTCGTCGACCACACCGCCGTCGTCAGCGCGTTCGAACACCTCATCGCCCGAACCCCATGACCTCGGCCACCGTTCGCTGGACCGATCCAGCGAACACCGATTTTCTCGGTATCGTGGAATGGCTTCAAGCCCGCGATCCCCAAGCCGCGGCACGGGTCGGCCGCCACATTCTCGATACCGTCGAACACCTGACCGAGCACCCGTTGCTCGGCAAACCGGGGCGTGTCCCAGATACCAGGGAACTCGGCGTTCCCCGCTATCCCTACCTGATCGTCTATGGCGTCACATTCGATCAAGTCGCGATTTTACGCGTGCTGCACGGCGCGATGCTTTGGCCTTCCCAGGAATAAACGCCAAACCCACGTTGCCCAATCCCCCAAACTACCAGAAACTCCCCATCAGGAGGCCCCCACCATGTCCCACGAAACCAACGCCCTGGCGCAAATCCAGCGCCAGATCATGTGGAACCGCCTGATTGCCGTGGTCGAGGAGCAGGCGCAGATCATGATCCGCACCGCCTTCTCCACCACCGTGCGCGAAGCCGGCGACCTGTCCGCTGGCATCTTCGACCGGCACGGCCGCATGATGGCACAGGCCGTCACCGGCACGCCCGGTCACGTCAACTCCATGGCCGAAAGCGTCGGGCATTTCCTGCGCAAATTCCCCCTGGAAACCATGCGCCCCGGCGACCACTACATCACCAACGACCCCTGGCTCGGCACCGGCCATTTGCACGATCTGACCGTCGTCACGCCCGCCTTCCATAATGGCGAAGCGGTCGGCGTCTTCGCCAATACGGCGCATGTCATCGACATCGGCGGCCTCGGCATGGGGCCGGAGGGACGGTCGGTGTTCGAGGAGGGCATGTACATCCCCATCGTCAAATGCTTCGACCAGGGCGAACCGAACGAAACATTCTTCGACTTCATGCGCGCCGGCTCGCGTCTGCCGGTGGAACTCGAAGGCGACATTTATTCGCTGTGTGCCTGCAACGATGCCGGCGCCCGCCGCCTGATCGAGATGATGGACGAATTCGAAATGGATTCTCTGGATCCTCTGGCCGAGTTCATCTTCGATCTCTCCGGCCGCGCCACTTTGGCCGAAATCGCACGCCTGCCGCGGGGGGTGTACGGCGGAGAAATCTGGTCCGACGGCTATGAAGAACCCGTCAAACTGCAAGCGGAAATGACCATCCTGGACGACGCAATTGAAGTAAATTTCGCCGGCACCTCCGGCCTGTCGTCACGCGGCATCAACGTTCCCCCCGCCTATTGCCGCGCCTACGCCAGCTTCGGCATCAAATGTGTGGTGGCGCCGGAAATCCCCAACAACTGGGCCTCTCTCGCCCCGTTCCGGATGAAAATACCGGAGGGCTGCATCCTGAACGCCCCCCGCCCCTACCCCGTCTCCGTCCGCCACGTCATCGGCCATCTGCTGCCCGACCTCATGATGGGCTGCTTGCATCAGGCCGTCCCCGACCGCGTCACGGCCGAGGGCGCGTCGTCGCTGTGGAACCCGCCGTTGCGCGGCGGGTCGTCCGTGTCGGGACAATCCCGAGGCAACAAGCCAGTCATCGGCGATTTCGAAATCATCACGTTCAATTCCGGCGGCACCGGCGCCCGCCCCACCGCCGACGGGCTGGACGCGACCGCCTTCCCCTCGGGCGTGCGCACCATGCCGGTGGAGGCGACCGAAAATGTCGCCCCCCTGATCATCTGGCGCAAGGAACTGAAGCCGGACTCCGGCGGCGCGGGCCGCACCCGGGGAGGTGTCGGCCAGATCATGGAATTCGCCACCAAGGGCGACCTGGAATTCGCGGTCAACGCATCGTTCGACCGGATCGGCCACGCCCCAAAGGGCCGCGAGGGCGGCCTCGACGGCGGCCGCGGCGTCGTCACGATGAAATCCGGCAAGGTACTCCGCACCAAGGGCTACCAGGTCATCCCCGACGGCGAGCGCCTGATCCTGGAGTTGCCCGGCGGCGCCGGCATGGGCGATCCCACGACCCGCGATCCCGACGCAGTGGAACGAGACGTGCGCGATGGATTGGTTTCGGCTGACAACGCCAAAGCGCTCTACAAAGTGGTCGTCAACGACCCCGCCGCCACCACGAAACTGAGGGCCTGAAACCATGCGCTGCGACCTGATCATCCGTGACGCCACCGTGTTCGACGGCACCGGCAAACCTCGCTTCCAGGCCGATATCGGCGTCACCGGCGACCGCATCGTCGCCGTCGGCGACCTGAGTGCCTCAACCGCCGACCGCGAAGTAATCGCCACCGGCAAAGCGATAGCCCCCGGCTTCATCGACGCCCATACCCACGACGACCGAGCGGTGTTGTGCGGGCCGGCGTGCATGCTGTGCAAAATGTCGCAAGGCGTCACCACGGTGGTGGTCGGCAACTGCGGCATCAGTCTTTCGCCAGTTCGCATGAAATCACGCCCCGTGCCGCCATTGGACCTGCTTGGCGACGAATCCTGGTTCGCCTTCGATAGTTTCGGAGAATACGCCGACCGCCTCGCCCGCGATCCCTCGCCGGTGAACACCTACGCGCTGATCGGCCACATGTCGTTGCGGGTCGAGGCGATGAACGGCGACACCCAGCGCGCCGCGACCGACAAAGAAGCGGAACACATGCGCCAGCGGCTGGCGGCAGCCCTGGCCGAGGGCGCCTCGGGTTTCTCCACCGGCCTGTATTACCCCCCCAACGGCATGGCCCCCACGCAGGAAGTCATCGCCGTCGCCGAGGCGCTCAGAAAAGCCGGCGGCATCTATGTCACCCACATGCGGGACGAAGCCAACGACGTCATGCTGTCGATCGAGGAGACGCTCAAAATCGGCCGAGACACGGGATCGCCCGTCGTCATCAGCCACCACAAATGCGCGATGCCCGAGAATTTCGGGCGCTCGGCCGAAACGCTGCCCGCGATCGACAGAGCGTCCCTGCGCCAAAAGGTGGATTTCGACGTCTACCCCTACCCCGCCGGCTCCACCGTGCTGATGCCATTCCGGCTGCGGCCCGATGTCAAAGTGCAACTAACCTGGTCGGTCCCTCACCCGGAAATGGCCGGAAAAATGCTGTCCGACATCGCCCGCGGCTGGAACACCTCGGAAAAGGACGCGGCGGAACGCTTACTACCCGCTGGCGCGATCTACTTCCAAATGGAAGAGGACGACGTCCAGAAAATCATGGCCCACCGCCTGTCGATGATCGGTAGCGACGGGCTGCCGCACGACTCCTACCCCCACCCCCGCCTCTGGGGCACCTTCCCCCGAGTGCTGGGTCATTACGCCCGCGACCTCGGCCTGTTCAGCCTGGAAACCGCCGTCCACAAAATGACCGGCCACACGGCGGAAGTCTTCGGCATGACCGACCGGGGCGTTATCAAAGCCGGCGCCTGCGCCGATCTGGTACTATTCGATCCAGCAACCGTAAAAGACGCCTCGACCTACGACGCCCCCACCAAAGTATCCGAGGGCATTGTCGAAACCTGGGTCAACGGCCGGTCCACCTACGCCTACGGAAAAGGCGCCACCGCCGAACGGGCCGGTCGGTTAGTGACACGCAACAAATAACCATGGACGCCACCCTGCTGTCCCTGACGGGCTTCGCGGTGGCGATGTACATCTCGCCCGGCTCCAACAACACGATGCTCGCCAGTTCGGGCGCGAGCCACGGACTGCGCGCCACCATCCCCCACATGCTGGGCATCGCGGCCGGGTTCGCGTTGATGCTGGTGCTGGTGGATGCCGGTCTGGGTGCCACCTTGCTCGCCACCCCAAGCCTGCTGCCCTTCATGCGTTGGGGCGGCGCCGCCTGGATGCTGTATCTGGCCTGGAAAATCGCGACCGCCCCGCCGCCGGGCACATCGGGCCCGACCCGCGTCCTCGGCTTCTTCGGCGCCATGGCCTTCCAATGGATCAACCCCAAGGGCTGGCTCATCGCTTTCGCCGTTGCCAGCGAGTTCACAAGGGCGGACCTCCCGATCCCGCAACAACTTATCCAGATCGGAGTGGTGTTCCTGGCGGTCTCCATCCCCTGCATGCTCCCTTGGGTTCTCCTCGGCACCACCGTAAGAAACCTGCTGCGATCCCCCGTCCGCGTGCGGTTCTTCAACCTCGCGATGGCATTGCTCCTTGCCGCGTCCCTGATCCCGGTGTTGACTGCCGACTAAGCCACGGAGGCAACGTCATGAAAATCACCAAAATCGACGCATTCCAGGTCGCCTGGGCGCCGGGTGACAAGCCGTCCCAGCGTAGCGCCTTCGTCCGCGTCCACACCGATGACGGGCTGATCGGCAATGGGGAAGCCTCCCCCATGCAAGGCGGCCTCGCGTCCCTGTCGATGATCAAGCACGACATCGCGCCGCTGCTGATCGGCCAGGACCCGCTGGATCACGCCGTCCTGCTTGATCAGGCCATTCACACCCTGGTGAAACTGGGGCCGGAGGGCGCGCTGACCGGCGCCCTCGCCGCCCTGGACATCGCCCTATGGGACCTAAAAGGCAAATACACCAAGCTCCCCATCTACAAGCTGTTCGGCGGCGCCTGGAAAACCGCGATGCCCTTCTACGCCTCGATCGGCGGCAACGGCGACCGCGGCGTCGATGAGGTTTTGCGCGTGGTCGAACAGCGCCTGAAAGACCAGCCCGCCGCCATCAAAATCCGCTTCGACAACAACCGTACCACGCTCGACACCGATATCCCGCACGACATCGCCAAGGCACGCGCCGTGCGCAACCTGGTAGGCAACAGCTTCCCGCTCGCGTTCGACGCCAATAATTGTTACACGACCGGCGGTGCCATCCGCGTGGGCCGAGCACTGGAAGATTTGGGATTCTGGTGGTTCGAGGAACCGGTGCAGCATTACCACGTCAAAGCGATGGGGGAGGTCGCGCGGGCCCTGGACATCACCGTCTCCGCCGGGGAGCAAACCTACACCCTGCCCGCCCTGAACGATTTGATCAGTGCCGGCGTGCGCATGGTCCAGCCGGACATCGTGAAAATGGGCGGCATCACCGGCCTGCTGCGCTGCGCCGCTCTGGCGTACGCTCACGGCGTCGAACTCGTGCCGCACCAGACCCAACCCATGATCGGCCACACCGCCAACCTGCACATTCTGGCCGCCCAACTGCACGGCACCAAACCAGCGGAATGGAACGACCCCTCCACCCGTACCCACGCGATATTCGAAAACCCGCCAAAACCGATCGCCGGACTGTTCCACCTGTCCGAAGAACCAGGCCTGGGACTCACCATCAACGAAGCGGAACTGACAAAGCGGCGGGTGGACATCTGAGGCAACCCCATGCGCGCCTACGCCATCCGCCGCATCTTGGCGCTCATCCCCACCCTGCTGTTCGCCAGCCTGATCGTGTTTGTCACCGTGCGCATGATCCCCGGCGACGTCATCGACCTCATGCTGTCGCAGAACGACATCAGCGCCGACAAGAAAAGTAGGTCCCAACTGGAGGCCGCCCTCGGCATCGATACGCCGATCCACATCCAATACGTCCGGTGGATCGGCGCCATCCTGTTCCAGGGCAGCCTCGGGCGGTCGCTGTGGCAGAACACGCCGGTGACCGAGTTGATCGCGCAGCGCATGCCGGTGACGTTCGAACTGGGCCTTCTGGCGCTGATCGTCGCGCTGACGGTGGCCATCCCCATCGGGGTCTGGGCGGCGATCCGGCAGGACACGCTGGGGGATTACGTCGGGCGGTCCTTCTCCATCCTGATGCTGGCGGTCCCCAGCTTCTGGCTGGGCACGCTGGTGATGGTGTTCCCCTCGATATGGTGGGGCTGGTCGCCCGAAATACAATATGTCGGCTTCTTCATCGACCCAATCCGCAACCTGACTCAGATGATTGTCCCCGCCATCATCCTGGGCTGCGGCCTGTCGGCGGTGACCATGCGGATGACGCGCACCATGATGCTGGAGGTGCTTAGGCAGGACTACGTCCGCACCGCCTGGGCCAAGGGCCTGAATGAACGTCTCGTGGTCCTGCGCCACGCGTTGCGCAACGCGTTGATCCCGGTGGTGACGCTGATCGGCCTGCAAGCCCCCATTCTGATCGGCGGCGCCGTCATCATGGAGCAGATTTTTGTCATCCCCGGCACCGGGCTGATGCTGCTGGATGCCGTCAGCCAGCGCGATTACCCGATTATTACGGGTGTGTTCCTGATCGTCGGCGTGGCGGTGCAGGTGATTAACCTGCTGGTGGACCTCAGCTATGGGTTCCTGGACCCCAAGGTGCGGTACCGATGAAAAAGCTGGTCGCCCGCCTGTTCCGCCAGAAGCCGCTGGGCGTCGCCGCCGCGGTGGTGTTCCTGATCTTTCTGTTCTGCGGGGTCTTCGCCGACGTCCTCGCGCCGTTCGGATTCAACCACATCAGTCCGATCAACCGGCTCAAGCCGCCCTCTTGGGCCTTCCCCTTCGGCACCGACAATCTGGGGCGGGACGTGCTCTCACGCTGCCTGTACGGGGCGCAGCTCTCGGTCATCATCGGGTTCTGCGGCGCGGCGCTGGCAACCATAATCTCCGCCGTGGTGGGCATTGTCAGCGGCTACCTCGGCGGCAAAACCGATCTGGTCACCCAACGCTTCGTCGATGCGTGGATGAGCTTCCCCGACCTCATCATCCTGATCGTCGTGGTGTCGGTCGTCGGTCCGGGAATGGTGCAGATCATTTTCATCCTGGGCCTGCTGCTGGGCATCGGCGGCTCCCGCATCGTGCGCGGCACCGTGGTATCGGTGCGCGAGAACATGTACGTCCACGCCGCGCAATCGATGGGGGCCGGCACGTTCCGCATTCTGTGGCAGCATATCCTGCCCAACGTGATGCCGCCCTTGATCGTGCTGTTCACCAACCGGGTGGGCGCGGTGATTCTGGCGGAGTCCGGCCTGTCCTTCCTGGGCTTTGGCGTGCCGCCGCCGGCCCCCACCTGGGGCGGGATGCTCAGCGGTTCGGGGCGGGCCTATATGTATCAAGGCCCGTGGCTGGCGCTGGCACCCGGCCTGTGCCTGACGATCGTCGTCTATTCCATCGCCATGTTCGGCGACGCGCTGCGCGATCTGCTCGATCCCCGCATGCGCGGCAGAAACTAGGGGGAAACCGCCATGAACAAACTGCGGAACGCGCTGTTCGGACTGCTGGGGCTGGCATGGGCCGGCACCGCCACGGCGGAGGCACCAAAGCCCGGCGGCACCCTGGATGTCGGCACGGTGTACATCACCCTGTCCGCTCTGTCGTTCGACCCGGCCGACTGGAACTGGAAGCTGAACCACGACACCGGCAACTACCTGGAGCAGCTATTTGCCGCCGACCTGTCGAAAAGCACCCGCAACGGCGGCACCCACCCGTTCTACGCCGACGCCTATCTGCCGACCGACGCCATCCGCGGCGAGTTGGCGGAAAGCTGGGAGTGGAAGGAAAACCCGCTAAGGGTGGATATCAAACTCCGCCAGGGCGTCATGTTCCCGGAAAAACCGGGCGTCATGCAGGCGCGCGAATTGACCGCCGACGATGTGGTCTTCAGCTACAACCGCCTGGCCGGCAGCCCCAAGGCCCAGGCCGGCTATTTCGATTACCTGTCCAACGTGGAAGCCACCGGCAAGCATGAAGTGGTCTTCACCTTCAAGGAATTCCACGCCGAGTGGGATTACCGGTTCGGCTGGGGTTATTATTCCCCCATTTACGCCAAGGAATTGGCCGATGCCGGCATCCAGAATTGGAAAAACGCCGTCGGCACCGGCCCATTCCAGCTCACCGACTACGTGCAGGGCAATTCCAACACCTACACCAAAAACCCCAACTACTGGGACAAGGAACGCATCGACGGCGCCGACTACAAACTGCCATTCGTCGACAAGGTCGTTTATCACACCATTAAGGACGAAGCGACACAGATCGCAGCCTTACGCACCGGGAAACTCGATATTCTGGAGACGGTCCGCTGGCAGAATGTCGAAAGCCTGAAGAAAAGCGCCCCCCAGCTCAAATGGTCGCGCTGGCTGAACATGTCCGGAACCTTTCTGGCGATGCGCGTCGATACCAAACCGTTCGACGATATCCGGGTCCGGCGCGCGCTGAATTATGCCGTGAACAAGCAAGAAATCGTGACATCCTACTACGGCGGCAACGCGGAATTGTTCGGCTACCCGCAGCACCCCGATTACACGGGGTATTTTGAGCCGCTGCCTGAGATGCCGGACAGCATCAAGGAGTTATTCCAGTATAACCCGGACAAGGCCAAAAAGCTGCTGGTCGAGGCCGGCTACCCCAAGGGTTTCACTTTCAAAGTCCAGGTCTGCGCCTGCAACGCCGACCACATGGACCTGCTGCCCTTGGTCGCGGCCTACCTGGAACAGGTGGGCGTGAAGCTGGAAATCCAGCCGATGGAATACGCCGCCTTCCTGTCGGCGATGACCTCGAAGACCAACGCCCCCGGCTATTTCATGAACAACGGCCACACCAACCCAACGCGCACCTTGCACAAGAGCTTCTTCACCAAGGAGGTGTGGAACCCCTCCCAATGGTCCGACCCCGCCTATGACGCCAAGCTGATGGAGATGTACCGCACCCGTGACGAACCAGCCCGCCAAAAGATCGTCAAGGAGCTGACGCGGGAAATCCTCGATAAGGCGCCGTATATTTGGTTGCCTACCCCGTATAACTATACCGCCTGGTGGCCCTGGGTGAAGAATTATGGCGGCGAACTCCGCGCCGGCGCCGTGCGCCCCGGCCCTATCTACGCTCGGCTATGGATCGACCAGGACATGAAAAAGCAGATGGGGCACTGAGTGTCCCAACCGCCCCTCCTGAGCGTCCGCGGCCTGACGACCGAATTCCGCACCGAACGAGGCCGGGTGCGCGCGGTCGATGGCGTGTCCTTCGATGTCCACGCCAGAGAAACCCTGGCCATCGTCGGTGAGTCCGGATCGGGCAAGAGCGTCACCGCCCTATCGCTGCTGCGTCTGATCCCGGTGCCGCCCGGCCGCATCGTGTCGGGCGAGGTTCTGTTCGAGGGTGAGAATCTCCTCGCTCTGCCTGAAGCCGCGATGCGGCGCATCCGCGGCAACCGCATCGCAATGATTTTTCAGGAGCCTATGAGCTCGTTGAACCCGTCCCTCCCCATCGGGATGCAGATCGCGGAACCGCTGAACGTGCATCGCGGCACGCCCTGGACAAAGGCGATCGAAATGGCGGGCAAGCTGCTGGCCCGCGTGCGGGTGCCCGATGCCGCGAAACGGGTGGATTCCTGGCCGCACCAGTTCTCCGGCGGCATGCGCCAGCGCGCCATGATCGCCATGGCGCTGGCCTGCGAACCCCGCCTGCTGATCGCCGACGAACCCACGACGGCGCTGGATGTCACGGTGCAGGCGCAAATCCTGGACCTACTGAAGGAGGTCACCCGCGACACCGGTTCCGCTCTGATCCTGATCACCCACGACCTCGGCGTCGTAGCGCGCTACGCCGACCGGGTGGCGGTGATGTACGGCGGGCGCATCGTGGAGGCCGGAACGGCCTACGACATCTACGATCGGCCATCGCACCCCTACACGATCGGCCTGATGGCCTCGGTGCCGCGCCTCGACTCCGAGGCCGGCAGTCGATTGACCGCCATCGAAGGGCAACCGCCCGATCTCGCTTTTTTACCCTCCGGCTGCTCCTTCGCGCCGCGCTGCGGCCGGGCGCACGATCGTTGCAAAACCGGCGTCCCGCCGCTGACCGAGGTCGCCGCCAACCACCATGCCGCCTGTTTCCTGCATGCCGCCTAACGCCCCCCTTCTTCAGGTCGAGGACCTGCAAGTCCATTTCCCGGTCATGGCCGGCGTCGTGGTGCCGCGCGAAACCGGGCGGGTACGGGCGGTCGACGGCGTATCGTTCACCCTGGCACCCGGCGAGACGCTGGGCCTGGTGGGGGAAAGCGGCTGCGGCAAATCCACCACCGGCCTGGCAGTGCTGCGCATGCAGGACCCCACCGGCGGGCGGATCGTGTTCGAGGGCGTGGACATCACCGCCCACAACCGCACCCAAATGCGCCCGATCCGGCGGCGCATGCAGATGGTCTACCAGGACCCGTTCGGCTCCCTGAACCCGCGCATGACCGTGGCCGGCATCGTGGGCGAGCCGCTGGCGGTGCATGCCATTGGCGAACGGTCCGACCGCCGCGAAAAGGTCCGTCAGCTACTGACCACCGTCGGCCTCACCGAGGAGATGGCCAGCCGCTACCCGCACGAATTCTCCGGCGGGCAGCGTCAGCGCATCGCGATCGCCCGAGCACTGGCGGTGGAACCGGCACTGCTGATCTGCGATGAGCCGGTGTCGGCGCTGGACGTGTCGATCCAGGCCCAGGTCGTGAACCTGCTACAGGACCTGCGGGACCGCATGGGCATCGGCATGATCTTCATCGCCCACGATTTGTCGGTGGTGCGCCACATCAGCCACCGCATCGCCGTCATGTACCTCGGACAAATCGTCGAAATCGCCCGGCGCGAGGAACTCTATACCAAGCCGTTGCACCCCTACACGCAAGCCCTGCTGGCCGCGATCCCCATCCCCAGCCCGGCGATCGAGGCGACAAGGCCGCGCCACATCGTCAGCGGCGAGGTCCCGAGCGCGCTGACCCCGCCCTCCGGTTGCCGGTTCCACACGAGGTGCCCGGTCGCAATGGCGGTCTGCGCGACGACCCCACCGCTTTTGACCGACCTCGGCGGCGGGCGGGCGGTGAGCTGCCACCTGCAAACGGCGCCGCGCTAATCAATCGCCAGCCCGACCAGCAGGACCGCGTTCACCACCATCAGCGCCGGCGCCCAGCGAGCGATCTGTCGCTGCCACCGCCGCCCCGCCACTTGCCCCGCGATCCCGACCGCCACCAGCGTTGGCACCGTCCCCAGCCCGAACGCCAGCATGCCCAAGGCACCACCGGCCGCCGATTGCCCCGCCGCCGCGATCGTCAGCGCGGCATAGAGGAACCCGCAGGGCAGAAACCCAAGCGCGACACCCAGAGCATACCGGTTTCCCCCGGCCCGCCGAGCCATGCTGGCAACTGCTCGGCCCCAGATTCGGGGCGAATAGGAGAAGCCTCGCATCAGAAGCAGGGCCGCACCCAGAAGCAGCAGAACCGTCGCCATCCAGTGGGGCAACAAAGCCGCGGACCCGCCGCCCGCGACCGCGCCCAACAGCGCATAGGTCGTGAGCCGGCCCAAATGATAGGGCGCCAGGGCGCCGCCGCCGATTCGTCGCCACTCGCACAGCCGGCCGGCGGGCACCGATGCCATGCGGTCCGCCACCTGCCCCAGCACAAAGCCGCCGCACATCGCGCCGCAATGCAGGGGGGCGCCGACCAGGCCAGCGACAAACAGTGCCAGCACGGTGCCATTCGCCGCCGGAATTGTCCCGCACCAAGCCAGCAATGTGTCCACGAACATGCTATACGTTCCCCTCCGCCGGACCGCGCATTGATCTGGGTCAATGCTGCAATGCGACAAAACACGAACCTTATTGCCACAATCGGGCATCAGAGGCCATGATCGGGCCACGGAGGGCACAAAGCATGGAAGTGGAAACAGGGGATATCGTCGTTGGGGCGATGATGCTGGTATTCGGCCTTATCGGCTTGGTATTGGCATCAGGTGCGACCGATAACGAAATGTACGTCTTCGGCCTGTCATTGGCCGGATTCGCCGCCGCCTTCGTCGTGGGCCTGATCCGCCGCCACTACGACAAAGCCGAAGCCTATCAGCGCGGGGAGAACTGGCATGTCTGATCACGCCCCAGCTCTTCCCTACAACGACGCCGTCGTCAAGAAGTTCGTCATCGCCACGGTCTTCTGGGGCGTCGTCGCCTTCCTGGTAGGCGTTGTCATCGCCTCCCAGCTCGCTTGGCCGACCCTGAACCTGGGCCTGTCCTTCACCAATTTCGGTCGCTTGCGGCCGGTGCATACGTCTGCGGCGATCTTTGCTTTCGGCGGCTCCGCGCTGTTCGCCACATCGTTCTACATCGTACAGCGCACCTGCCGGGCCCGCCTGTTCGGCGGTGAGGCTTTGGCCAACTTCGTCTTCTGGGGCTACCAGTTTTTCATCGTCATGGCGGCTTTGTCCTACGTGATGGGCTTTAGCCAGGGCCAGGAATACGCCGAACCCGAGTGGCATCTGGACCTGTGGCTGACGGTCGTGTGGGTCACCTACGCGGTCATCTTCATCGGCACCGTTTTCAAACGGGAGGAACCACACATCTACGTCGCCAACTGGTTCTTCATGGCATTCATCCTGACGATCGCGGTGCTGCATCTGGGCGACAATCTGGCGATGCCGGTGTCGCTGTTTACCGCTAAGAGTTACAACGTCGCCTCCGGCGTGCAGAACGCGATGATCCAGTGGTGGTACGGACACAACGCGGTGGGGTTCTTCCTGACCGCGGGGTTCCTGGGGATGATGTACTACTTCATTCCCAAGGCGTCCGGCCGGCCCATCTACTCCTACCGCCTTTCGATCGTGCATTTCTGGTCGCTTGTGTTCATGTACATCTGGGCCGGCCCGCACCACCTGCATTGGACAGCGCTGCCGGACTGGACGCAAACGCTGGGCATGGCCTTCTCGGTCATGCTGTGGATGCCCTCCTGGGGCGGCATGATCAACGGCATCATGACCTTGTCGGGTGCCTGGGATAAATTGCGCACCGATCCCGGCCTGCGCTTTTCCGTCACCGCCGTTGGATTTTATGGCATGTCGACGTTCGAAGGCCCGGTGATGTCGATCCGCAGCGTCAACGCCTTGTCGCACTACACCGATTGGGGCATTGGCCATGTGCATTCCGGCACATTGGGCTGGGTGGCTTTCATCACCTTCGGTGCGCTGTATTACCTGGTGCCCGTGCTGTGGAAACGCGAAGGCCTGTACTCCAAGACGCTGGCTTCCTGGCACTTCTGGATCTCGACCTTGGGAATCGTGTTCTACATCACCTCGATGTGGGTGGCGGGAATCATGCAAGGCCTGATGTGGCGCGCCTACGATGCCTTCGGGTTCCTGCAATACTCCTTCGCGGAATCCGTCAATGCGGTGCACCCCTACTACGTCATCCGCATGCTGGGCGGCGTGCTGTTCCTGATCGGGATGCTGATCATGGTTTACAATCTCATCCAAACCGTCCGCAGCCCATCCACGTCGAAACACGAAGCGCTGCCCATGGGCGCACTCGTGGCGGGAGAATAGGACGATGTTTATTCGCCACGAAACAATCGAGAAAAATGCCTTCCTGATGCTGGTGCTGACCCTGCTGGTCATCTCCATCGGCGGCATCGTGGAGGTCATTCCCCTGTTCACCATCGAAACCACCGTGGAGCATGTAAAGGGCGTGCGCCCTTACACCCCGCTGGAATCGCGCGGACGTGACATCTACGTCCGCGAGGGCTGCTACGTCTGCCATAGCCAGATGATACGAGCACTGCGTGATGAGGTGGAACGCTACGGCCACTACTCCATCGCCGCGGAGAGCATGTACGATCACCCCTTCCAATGGGGTTCCAAACGTATCGGTCCCGATCTGGCTCGGGTGGGCGGCAAATACTCCAACGACTGGCACTACGCACATTTGATCAACGCCCAAAGCGTCGTGCCGGAATCGCTGATGCCGCACTACGCCTTCCTGGCGAGCACCCCCCTGGACACCGACGACCTCATGAACCGCCTCAAAGCGCAGCGTGCCGTTGGGGTGCCCTATACGGATGAGGAAATCGCCAAGGCCCAGGCCGATCTGCTTACCCAGGCCGATCCGGCGGCGGACAACGCTGCGCTGCTGACGCGCTATCCCAAAGCCGTGCAGGTCGGGCATGGCGGCACCGTCACGGAACTCGACGCTTTGGTCGCCTATCTGCAAGTACTGGGCACCATGGTCGACTTCGCCGATCCCGCCAACGAAAACCTGCGGCAATAGGAGGGGTCCATGATGGCAATCATCCAATGGCTGCAGCACCACTCAGTGGTGATGATGGCCGCCGTGTTCGTCATGATCCTGGTGACCACGTTCTGGCCGGGCAGCGGATCGACCTTCGAAAAGGCCGCCCGCATCCCGCTCGACGACGATCGCTGACAGGAGCCCATAGCATGCCAACCAAGATCGAAAAGGACTCCGTCACCGGCCAAATGACCACCGGTCATGTGTGGGACGGACTGCAGGAGCTGAACCGCCCGCTGCCAAAATGGTGGGTGTACATTTTCTATGCCACCATCGCCTGGGCACTGGTCTGGTTTGTTCTGTACCCCTCATGGCCCGGTCCCACCGGATATTACCATGGCGTACTGGGTTACTCGCAGCGCACCGCGGTCGATCAGGACGTCGCGGCGGTGCTGAAACAACGTGCCGGATACATGGACCGCATCAAGGCCCTGTCGTTCGACGACATCCGCAAGGATCCGCAACTACAGGCCATCGCGCTGACAGCCGGCCGCATTACCTTTGCCAACAACTGCCAGCCTTGCCACGGCGCCGGCGGCGGCGGCAATCCCGGATACCCCGCTTTGGCGGCGGGCAGTTGGCTGTGGGGCGGCAAGCTGGACGACATCCAACAGACCATCACCTTCGGTATCCGCGGCGGATTGGACGACGCACGCCAGAGCCAGATGCCGAAATTTGGCGTCGAAGGCATTCTGAAACCGGCGGAAATCGAGCAGGTCGCGGATTACGTCATGTCACTGTACGGCAAGAATACCGACAACACCGCGGCCGGCCAGAAGCTCTTCGCCGACAATTGCGCTACCTGTCATGGCGATCGCGGCGAGGGCAACCGGGAAGTCGGCGCGCCTCGCCTGGCCGGGCGCGTGCATCTGAAAGGCGACAGCCGGGAAGCCGTCGTGTCGCAGATCACCACCCCTCAAATGGGCGTAATGCCGAACTGGAACACCCGCTTCGATAGCGCGATGATCAAGAGCCTGGCCCTGTATGTCCACAGCCTGGGTGGCGGCGAGTAGCCTCATGTCCTACATCAGCAAAGCCGACCGTCAACGCCAACTGGAGCAGGAGGAAGCCGGTCAGCACCTTTTTGCCAACCGTGTGCGTGTCTATCCAAAGACCGTGCACGGCCCGGTGCGGCGTTTCAAATGGGCCGTGCTGATCTTTTGCCTGAGCCTGTATTACCTGCTCCCCTGGCTGCGCTGGTCGCGCGGCGTGACTCAGCCCAGCCAGGCGGTGCTGCTGGATATCTACCACGAGCGTTTCTACTTCTTTAACCTCGAGTTCTGGCCACAGGACATCTATTACCTCACCGGCCTGCTGATCATGGGCGCGGTGGCGCTGTTCCTGGTCACCAGCCTGATCGGCCGGGTGTGGTGCGGCTACACTTGCCCACAGACGGTCTGGACCGACCTGTTCATGTGGATCGAGGCCAAAATAGAAGGCGATCGCAATGAACGTATGAAGCGCGATGCCGCGCCAATGCGTTTCGACACCGTCTGGCGCAAAACCGTTAAACACGCTGCCTGGTTCTTCATCGCCTTTTGGACTGGCGGCGCCTGGATCATGTACTACGTCGATGCGCCCACCGTGACGGTGGAATTCTGGACCGGCACCGCATCCATGGAAGTGTATTTCTTCACCGGCCTGTTCACCGCCACCACCTATCTGCTCGCCGGCTGGGCGCGCGAGCAGGTCTGCACCTACATGTGCCCCTGGCCCCGTTTCCAGGCCGCCATGCTGGATGAGCAAAGCCTGACCGTCACCTACCAGACCTGGCGCGGCGAGCCCCGCACCCGCGGCAAGCGCGCCAACAACGCCGGCGGTGACTGCGTCGATTGCGGCGCCTGCGTCACCGCCTGCCCCACAGGCATCGACATCCGCGATGGCATCCAGTTGGAGTGCATCAATTGCGGCCTGTGCATCGACGCCTGCAACCACGTGATGGCGCGCACCGGACGGCCCGCCTGGCTGATCACGTGGGACACCCTCGCCGATCAGGCGGCCAAGGCCGCCGGCACCCACGCCGGATTCCGGTTCTTCCGAGCCCGCACTGTTATATATTTGTCGGCTCTTGTCGTCGCCGCTGGCGTCATGGTCGCGGCCCTGCTGTTGCGCCCCGGCATCGGCCTGTCGGTGCAGCACGATCGCGCGCCGCTGTTCGTGCGGCTGGCGAGCGGCGATCTGCGCAATGGCTACACCATCAAGATCGTTAATAAGGCGCAGGCCCAGGTTATCTTCGAACTGTCCACCCTCGGCCTGCCGAACGCCATCCTCGCCGAAGCCGACGAAGGCCTCGGCCCAGCCAATCAGCTCGGCCTGCCCGTCAAGGCGGACTCGGTCGGCACCTACCACGTCTTCGTCAGCGGCCAGCCGGCCATCCTGCGGGAAGGCTCCTCGCCCATCGACTTCGTCCTGCGCGACACCAGCAGCGGCGAATTGACCGTCTACCACTCGATTTTCATGGGTCCCAACACCGGAGCTCGGAACTGATGCAAACCTCGGCTTGGCGCTTCTATCCGTGGTATGTGGCCGGCGGCATGGCGGTGGTCGTTGCGGTCAACATCTTCATGGCCACCACCGCGCTGCGCACCTTCCCCGGTCAGGCCCCGGGCGGGGAGGGCTTCGACCTTTCGAACCGCTACAACGCCGTAATCGACCGGGTGCACGACCAGGCCGCCTTGGGCTGGACCATCACCGCCGCATCCGACCAGCGCGGCCACCCAGTCCTGTCCATGAGCGGCGCGGACCACACCCCCTTGGCCCACGCCCGCATCGTCGCGACGGCGGACCGGCCGGTGGGCGACGCCCAAACCACGTCCGTCGCATTCCACGAAACGACACCGGGCCATTACGCCGGCGACGTATCGCTACCGGCGCAAGGCCAGTGGGAATTACTGCTAACCGCCTCCGTCAACGGCCACGATGTCACCGCAACCCGCCGCATCGTGGTTAAGTGAGCGCGGCTCTCACCATCCCTGAAAGCGCCTGCGCCCATTGCGGACAAGCAACCGCGACCGGCCAGCAGTTCTGCTGCCCGGGTTGCGCCGTCGCCTTTGAAACCATCCAAGGCCTGGGCCTCGGCCGCTACTACCGCCAGCGCCAGTTCGATCCCACGGCCCGAGCACCGCGCCCCGAAGCGGACGCCAATCTGGATCTGCTACGCTACGTCGTTACCACGCCCGACGGCACCCACACGCTGTCGCTGGCGGTGGATGGGCTGCAATGCGGCGCCTGCGTGTGGCTGGTCGAGTCGGTCCTTGCCCGTGAGCCCAACGTCACCGCTGGCCGGGTGAACATGACCAGCCGGCAACTGCGTCTATCCTGGACCGGCACCGCCGATAACGCCGCCAAACTGGTCGCCGCGGTGGAGCGCCTCGGTTACCGGCTGGTCCCGTTCGACGCGCAAGCCCTCGCCGCCGCGCAGGACCGCACCGGCCGGACGCTGCTGCGCGCCCTCGCCGTGGCGGGATTCGCGGCGGGCAACGTGATGCTGATCTCCATCGGCCTTTGGGCTGGGGAGGCCGCGGGCTGGCTCACCGGCATGGGACCGGCGACGCGGGACCTGCTGCACTGGGTGTCCGCCCTTATCGCTTTACCCGCGATCGCTTACGCTGGGCGGCCGTTCTTCCATTCCGCGTTCGCCGCGCTGCGTCGTGGCCATACCAACATGGACGTGCCCATCAGCGTCGGGGTGACTCTGGTCACGGCCATGAGCCTGACCGAGACCATCGCGCACGCCCAGCACACCTATTTCGATTCCGCCATCACCCTGCTGTTTTTCCTGCTGATCGGGCGCGTGCTGGACCATAAAGCCCGTGGTCAGGCGCGCGCGACGGCGGAGCAACTGCTGACCTTGCGCGCCGCCGACGTGACGGTGCTGCTGCCGGACGGAACGACGGACCGGCGCGCCCAGCAGGCGATCGTCCATGGCGACCGCGTGCTGGTGGGCATGGGTGAACGGATCGGCGCCGACGGCATCGTGGAGCGCGGCACCGCCCCGCTCGACACCAGCCTCGTCACCGGCGAAAGCCTGCCGGCAACGGCCGAACCCGGTTCGGCGGTGTTCGCCGGCACCCTGAATCTCGGCGAGCCGTTAATTATCAGGGCCACCGCGACCGGCGACACCACGCTACTCGCCGATTGCGTACGGCTGATCGAAGCAGCCGAGGCGCGCCGATCCCGTTTCGTTGTCCTCGCCGACCGGGTGGCGCGCCTTTACGCACCGGCCGTGCACGCGACCGCCGTCCTCACCTTCTTCTGGTGGTATGTCGCGGAATCCGCCCCGCTCGGCCAATCCTTGCTGACCGCCTGCGCGGTGCTGATCGTCACCTGCCCCTGCGCCTTGGCGTTGGCCGTCCCCGCGGTGCAGGTCATCACGACATCGCGCCTGTTCAAACTGGGTATCCTGCTGAAATCCGGCACCGCGCTGGAGCGTCTGGCGGAGGTCGATACCGTGGTATTCGACAAAACCGGCACGCTCACGGAACCAGCCCTCGCTTTGGTCCCCGGTTGGATCGACCCGGAACCGTTGCGCGCCGCTGCCGCCTTGGCCGCTCACAGCCGCCATCCACTCGCGCGTTCGCTGCTGGCCGCTGCCGGACCGGTGGTCGCGGCGGAGCAAGTAACCGAGGTCCCCGGGCAAGGCCTCACGTCCCAGGGTGCGCGACTGGGCAGCCGCGCCTTCTGCGGCATCGCCAACGCCACACCAATCGATGGCCCCGAACTCTGGTTCACCCGCCCCGGCCGCACCTCCGTCCGTTTCGCGTTCGCCGAACGCCCCCGTCCCGATGCCGCCACGACCATCGCCGAACTGCGCGCGCTCGGCCTGTCCGTGCAACTGATCTCCGGCGACAACCAGAACGCTGTCGGATCGGTCGCGAGCATCGTGGGTATCTCCGACTGGCACGCCGGATGCTCCCCGGTGCAAAAGGCCGCCATGATCGAGGCGCTCGCCCGGCAGGGCCACCGGGTCCTGATGGTGGGCGACGGGCTGAACGACAGCCCGTCTCTGGCAGCGGCCTATGTCTCCGCCTCCCCCGCCTCAGCCGCCGATATCAGTCAGACGGTGGCCGACGTCGTCTTCCAGGGCGTCAATCTCTCGCCGATCGCCGTGACAATCGAGGCTGCCCGCCGAGCGCGCGCCGTGATGCGCGCCAACCTGATCATGGCGATCGGCTACAACGTGCTGATGGTGCCGCTCGCGGTTGCCGGCTGGGTCACGCCCTGGCTGGCGGCGGCGGCGATGTCCACGTCGTCCCTGCTGGTGATGGCGAACAGTTTTAGAGCGAGGCGCACATGACCGTCATTCTTTACCTCCTGGGCGCGAGTCTGGTGCTGGGCGGGGGCGGGTTGGCCTTATTCCTCTGGGCCCTGCGCACCGGCCAGTTCGAGGACCTGGAGGGCGCCGCCAACCGGATCCTGTTCGACGACGCCCCCGATTGAATCAGCGGGACTGACACGCCGCAAAAACCCGGTGTAGCCTGTGCATGGAGGTCCCCCATGCACTTCATGACCATCGCCGAAGCGGCCCGCCTGATCGCATGCCGAAAACTCTCCCCGGTCGAGCTGACCCGAACATTCATCGACCGCATCGCGGCACTCGACCCCCAGCTCAACGCGTACCTGTTGGTCACCGCCGATCGCGCGATGGCGCAGGCGAAGGTCGCCGAACAGGAGATCGCGGCCGGCAACTACCGGGGGCCGATGCATGGCATCCCCTACGCGCTGAAAGACATTTACTGCACCGCCGGCATCCGCACGACCGGCCATTCCCGCACCCGCGAGAACTATGTGCCGGATTTCGATGCCACCACCGTGACGAAGCTGACCCAGGCCGGCGCGGTGCTGTTGGGGAAACTATCCACCCATGAATTCGCCCACGGCGGCCCCTCCTTCGACCTGCCCTGGCCGGCGGCGCGCAATCCCTGGAACCGGGACCACGTCACGGGCGGGTCGTCCTCCGGTTCGGGCGCCGCGGGCGCGACTGGGTTGACGATGGGGTCGCTGGGCTCGGACACCGGCGGTTCGATCCGCAACCCGGCGGCGTTGTGCGGGCTGATCGGTTTGAAACCGACCTATGGGCTGGTCAGCCGCTCCGGCGTTTACACAAACTCCTTCAGCTACGACCACGCCGGCCCGCTGACCTGGACCGCCGAGGACTGCGCGATCATGCTGCAAGCCATCGCCGGGCACGATCCCAAGGACCCCGCCAGCGCCGACCGGGAAATCCCCCCATATCGCGCCGGCCTGACAGGGTCGGTGAAGGGGGTGCGGATCGGGATTATCAGGCATCTCTACGAAGACGACATCCCCACGCCCCCGGTCGTGAAACAGGCGCTGGAAGCGGCCTACGACGTGCTGCGCGGCCTTGGTGCAATCCTGGAGGACGTCCGCATCCGCCCGGCGCAGCAATACCACGACGTCAAAATCACCAGCGCGGAGAGCGAACTTTATGCCGTGCACGAGCCGGCCTTGCGCACGCAATTAAATAATTTCGGGGAAGATTTTCTGGGCCGCACGCTGGGCGCGCTATTGATTTCCTCCGCCGATTACATGCAGGCCAACCGCCAGCGGCGCAAGATGATCGCGGACATGCAACCGCTTTACGCGAAATACGACGCGTTTCTGACGGCCGGCCCCGGCCCGGCAGGACGCCTGGATGCGTGGCGCACGATCAGCTTCTGGCAAAAGGCGTCCCTGACCACCCCGTTCAACGTGCTGGGCGGCCCGGCCCTGGCGCAATGCATCGGCTACACGGATGGCGGGCTGCCGCTGTCGATGCAGATCTACGCCCGGCCCTTCGCCGACGCGACGGTGCTGCAAGTGGCGCACGCCTACGAACAAGCAACCCCCTGGCGCGGGCGGCGGCCGACGCTCGACCCCAACGCCGTGTTCGCCCCCGAACAACCGCCCGTGCCGGAACCCGAAAAGGCAACGATCGGCCAGACCCGCCGGGACGAGATCGCGGCCCTGTGCCAGCGCGCCGGCCTGACCCTGAATGAGCGCCATTTCGAGCAACTCTGCGCCACCGCGCCGTATATCGACGAAATGACCGGCCGGCTGGAGCGGACGCCGGAATTTCACGACGAACCCAGCAATATCTTTATTACCTGAGAACCCCCGAAATGGACATAAACCTCCCCGGAATAACAGCCGAGGTCGAAGCGCTGCACGACCGATACGAAGCCGCGCTGATGGCGAACGATGCGGCGGCGCTCCAGGCCCTGTTCTGGAACAGCCCCGACACGATCCGCTACGGCATCGGCGAGAACCTGTACAGCTGGGCGGAAATCGGCGCCTTCCGCTCCGCCCGCTCCGCGGTGGGGCTGGCACGCACGCTCTCCCGCACCCGCATCACGACGTATGGCCGGGACTTCGCCACCGTCTCGACGTTGTTTAACCGCGTATCCCTCCCCGGCAAGACCGGCCGCCAGATGCAAACCTGGGTGCGCATGCCCGAGGGCTGGCGCATCGTCGCCGCCCATGTCAGCGTGATCGACGAAAGCTGAAAACATCGGGGAAACCGGATGTGTTACCGCACCAATGGCGCGCCGCGACTATCCACGGCGAGCGCGTGACCAGGGGTCGCCATTCCCAACCGCCGCCCGTAGCATGGCATCCAAGCGATCGGGGGAAACCGCACCATGCCCAACACACCATTCGAACGCATCTGGGACCGGCACGTGGTCAAGGACTATGGCGACGGGCGCTCCCTCGTCTTCATCGACCGCCACTTCCTGCAGGAGGCCACCAGCGGCCGCGCCTTCGACCGCCTGCGCGCCGAGGGCATCAAGGTTCGCCGGCCGGAGCTCACGGTGGGCACCATCGACCACAGCATCTCCACCATGCCCGGCCGCACGTTGAACAGCTACGCCGCCGGCATCGCCCGCAACGTCGCGATGCACAAGAACTGCGCCGATTTCGGGGTCCGGCTGTTCAGCATCGACAGCCCCAACCATGGCATTGTGCATGTGGTCGGGCCCAACCTCGGCTTCGCCCTCCCCGGCTGCACCTATGTCTGCGGCGACAGCCACACCGCGAGCTGCGGCGGCGTCGGCGCCTGGGCCTGGGGCATCGGTACGTCGGAGGTGATGCAGGTCCTCGCCACCCAGACTCTTTTATTGAGGAAACCCCGCACCCTCCGCGCCACCTTCAACGGCCGCCTGTCCAAGGGCGTGTATGCCAAGGACATGATCCTGGCGCTGATCGGGCGCTATGGGATCGAGGCCGGGGTAGGCCATACCGTGCAATACGCCGGCTCCGCGATTTCCGCCCTCTCGGTCGAGGGCCGGATGACCGTCGCCAACATGTCCATCGAATTCGGCGCCCGCGGCGGTCTGGTCGGCGCCGACGACACCACCTTCGAATACCTGCACGGCCGCGAACTATCCCCCAAGGGCGCGCTCTGGGATCAGGCGGTCGCGGACTGGCGCAAGCTGTATGATCTGTCGGACGCCGTCTTCGACCGGGAGATCGAGATCGATTGTTCCTCGCTCGGCCCGCAGGTGAGCTGGGGCACCACGCCGCAGGACGTCATTGGGGTAAACGAGGTCATCCCCACCCCGTCCTCCATCGCCGACCCGGCGCGCCGAGCGATGATGGAACGCGCGGTGGGCTATGTCGGCCTGACGCCGGGTACTCCCATCGCCGGCACGCCCATCGACGTCGCCTTCATCGGCTCCTGCACCAACGGCCGCCTGTCCGACCTGGAGGCCGCGGCCGCCATCGCCCGGGGACGCAAGGTTTCGCCAGGTGTGAAAGCCCTGGTGGTGCCGGGCGCCGCCCACGTCAAAGCCGCCGCCGAGGCCGCCGGGCTGCACAAGATCTTCCTGGAAGCTGGATTCGAATGGCGCGAAGCCGGGTGTTCGATGTGCGTCGCCGCCGGTGGGGACATCGTGCCGCCGGGCAAGCGGTCGATCTCCACGTCGAACCGCAATTTCGAGGGCCGGCAGGGTCCCGGCAGCCGCACCCATCTGGCCAGCCCCGCCATGGTCGCGGCGGCCGCCATCGCCGGCTGCATCACCGACGTGCGTACGATGATGACTTAAGGGAGGAAGCGAAAATGGAAAAATTCACCGTCCTGACCGGTGTCGCGGCCCCGATCCCGATGCCCAACATCAGCACCGACCTGATCGCGCCCTCCCACTTCCCCGGCAAAAAGCCCGAGGAAGCCATCGTCATGAGCTTCAAGGACAAGCTCTTCGCCAATTTGCGCTACTTCCCCGACGGCACGCCGAAGACCGATTTCGTCTTGGGAGAACCCCGCTACCAGGGCGCCCGCATCCTGCTAACGGGGGAAAATTTCGGCTGCGGCAGCTCCCGTGAGACCGCCGTGTGGTCGCTACAGGAAGCCGGCATCGCCTGCGTCATCGCCCCCAGCTTCGGCGACATCTTCCACGACAACGCCTTCCAGAACGGCCTGCTGCCGCTGCGGGTGCCGATGGAGGACATCGAACGCCTGACCAAAGGCCTGGCCCGCACCAACGCGTCCGAACTGACGGTGGACCTGGAAAAGCGGGAGCTACGGGTGTCCGGCATGGAGCCGGTGACGTTCGACCTCCCCGACAATCGCCGCCTGCCTTTGATGGAAGGCCTCGATCAGCTCGGCTTCATGCTCCGCAGCGTCGACGACATCGCGGATTATGAGGGCCGAGCGAACGCGGAGCGGCCCTGGGCGTTCGCCAGCGCGGGGGGTTAACGCCGCGCCTTGCGGGCGGCGTAACGCGCGTCGCGGGCGGCTTTGCGTTCGGCTTCCAGAGCGAGAAGGTCTGCCTTGCGGGCCTTTTCTTCCTCGGTCTTTTCCGCCGCCTTGCGGGCAGCTTCGGCCTGGCGTTCCAATTCTTCGGCGGCTTTGCGGGCGGCTTCGGCCTCGCGGGCGAGCTTCCGCTCCTGCTCCCGCTTCTCGCGGGCTTCGGCGATGGCCAGGCGTTCGGCGATTTTCGCCTGCACGGCGGGGTCGTCCGGACCCGGGCGGGCGCGGAATTTCTCGATCAGGGCTTGTTTGGCTTTCGCGGCGGCGGAGGCGCGATCGGTGAAGTCGGCATGCTTGAAGGCCGGCAAGTGGGGAGTCTCCTGTTGGTAAACGGCGTCCCCATACCCGATCGCCGGCCGAAACGCCATGTCCGGTTCAGACCTCCGCCATGCGTAATTTTTTTCGCCAACCGCGTTTTTTCCGGTCCGCGTTAGTACCTCGTTAACCTTTTCCTGACCTAATCGCCCGAGAAACACGATCCCGCTCGAGGCGCCAGAACGGCACCCGCGACGGCGGTTGCCCGGTTTTGGCCAAGGAGAAGGGTCATGTACGTTTCGAATTCGGTGTTTACCCCGTCCGCTCGTCCGATGCGGGAGAGCTGATCCATGACCTCCATCGTCACCTCTCTGACCACAACACAAGTCGCCAATCTGACCACCACGGTCATCGCCGCGCTGACCACGACCGATGTGCAGGCCTTCGCGGCGACGCAGATCGCGGTGCTGAACGCCAGCCAGGTGGCGGCCCTGACCACCACCGATTTGCCGCTGCTAAGCACCACCCAGGCGGGGGCCTTCGCGTCCACCGCCCTGTCGGGGCTGACCACGACGCAGTTCGGCACCCTGACGTCGACGCAATTGGGGGCTTTGAGCACCGCCGCCACGGCGGGCCTGACCACCACCGATGTCGCGGCGCTGACCACCACCCAGGTGGGCGGCCTGACGGCGACCCAGATGGGGGCGCTGACCGCCGCGCAATTCAGCAACATGACATCCACCGACGTCGGCACCTTGACCACCACGCAAGTGAGCGGGTTGAAGACCACCGACATAGCGGCCCTGACCACCACGCAGGTTGGCGGCCTGACGACCACGCAACTGACCGCCCTGACCGGCACGCAGCTTGGCAGCATCAACAGTACAAACATCGGAACCCTGACCACTACGCAACTCGGGGGGCTCACGTCCACGCAGTTGGGCGGCCTGACCACCGGCCAGATCGGCGGCCTGATCACCACTGAGATCGCGGCTTTGACGACCACGCAGCTTGGCGGGCTGACATCGACACAGCTGGGCGCACTCAGCACCACCCAATTCGGCGGGCTCACCACCACCGAACTGACGGTGCTGACCACCGGGCAGATCGGGGGGTTGAAATCCGCCGAAATCGGCGCCCTGACCACCACCCAGTTGGGCAGCCTGACGTCCACGCAACTCGGCACCCTGAGCACGTCTCAGGCCGGCGCCCTGACCACCACCGACATCGCAGCGCTCACCACCACCCAAATCGACGGTCTGACCGCGGCGCAACTCGGCGCCCTCAGTGCCACCCAATTCGCCAACTTCACGTCCACGGGCGTGGCGGAGCTCACCACCACCCAGCTTGGCGGCCTGAAAACCGCGGAGATCGCCGCGCTGACCACCACGCAGCTCGGCGGTATGACATCGACGCAGTTGGGTTCTTTGAGCACGACGAACATCGCCGCGCTGACCTCGTCCAACATCGGCGCCCTGACCACGACCCAGCTTGGCGGGCTCAGCTCCACCGAGCTTGGTGCGTTGA
>CAIYDT010000246.1 GCA_903924985.1 uncultured Acetobacteraceae bacterium | reverse complement strand
GCCGATCTGGGCATCGGCGTGGGTCATCCGTTATGGCACGACCTGCAATCCTTCATCATCGACCACGACGGACCGGTGGAGAAGGCCCTGATGCGCGGCTTCCAGCGGCTCAACGATGCGCGTTTGGCGGTGGAACAAGGCTTGGCGCCGGACGGCATGTTATATTCTATTCCGGAACGAATATCCGACACGACCGGCCCGCCGCCACTCCTGGCGGCTGCCTGAGCCGACCCTCCCGGGGCCGCATCGCGGCGGCCCCGCGATACTGATTCGTGCAACGGGTTCGGCCTGCGCCTCATCCTAATTTGCAAGGCCGGCGCGGGTTCGCCGCGCATTGATTTGACCGCGAGGGCGGTAGAGGGACAGAAGTACCGTCAAGAATCACTCTGTACCACTCGCGCCTTTCGCGGTGAAACAATAATAAACCCATCCCACGGCCCGTCGGTCGGGCGTGCGATCGGCACAGGCGGAACCGACGGGGCGGTGAACCACACGCCCAAACAAAGATGGTGAGCGCGCTGACTGTTTACGGTCAGCCCGAAAACGTTCTACGAATCAACAAGACGCGGTTGGTAAGGGCGAAGCGGGATGGAAACGTACGACTACATCGTTGTGGGGGCCGGTTCGGCCGGCGCGGCGGTCGCCTACCGGCTGTCGGCGGACGAGCGCAACAAGGTGCTGCTGCTGGAAGCCGGTCCGGCCAGTCCTCGCTGGACCACCATTCCGATCGGCTATGCCAAGCTGCTGTACGAACCCAAGGCCAATTGGCTCTACGCTTCCGAACCCGAACCCAGCACCAACGGCCGAAAGCTCCATGTGCCGCGCGGCAAGATGCTCGGCGGGTCGAGCTCGCTGAACGGCATGGCGTTCGTGCGCGGCCAGGCACAGGATTTCGACACCTGGTCGCAGATGGGCAACCAGGGCTGGAGCTACGACGACGTCCTGCCCTTCTTCAAGCGCATGGAAAGCTACGAGGCTGACGGCGACGACACATTCCGCGGCCGGGAAGGCCCGCTGCGGGTTACCAACCCGGAACCCGCCAACCCCCTGCTGGCGACGATCATCGAGGCAGCCGGCCAGGTCGGGATCAAGCATAACCCCGACTACAACGGCGCCACCCAGGACGGCATCGCGATGAGTCAGGCGACCATCGCATCCAACCGGCGCCAGAGCACCGCGCATTGCTACCTGGAACCGGCCCGCTTCCGTCCCAATCTGCGTATCGTAACGGATGCGCTGACCGAGGGCGCGATGCTCGACGGCAAGCGCTGCGTCGGCGTGCGCTACTCCGTGCATGGCGAAAAGCACGAGGCCCGCGCGGGGCGGGAGGTCGTGATCAGCGCCGGCGCGATTAATTCCCCGCAACTGCTGGAACTCTCCGGCATCGGTCAGCCCGAACGGCTGCAAAGCCTGGGGATCGAGGTGCGGCAGGCCCTGCGCGGCGTGGGGGAGAACCTACGCGACCATTACGCGCCCCGAACCCGGTGGGGCATCGGCAAGAGGGGCGTCAGCTACAACGACCGGGGGCGCGGCCTCGGTCTGGTCATGCAGGCATTGCGCTACGCTTTCGCCCAACCCAGCATGCTCAACGCGGTCGCCGCACCGCTGCGCGCCTTCGTGCGGTCGCGGGAGGGTCTGGAGGCTCCGGACCTTTTGTTGGGCTGGGTGCCGATGCTGACGGAACTCGGCCCGAAAGGACCTAAAATATCCCACCGGTCCGGCATGACCTGCTACGCGCATCCGATGCGGCCGGAGAGCAAGGGGCACATCCACATTACGTCCTCCGATCCCAGGAAGGCGCCTGCCATCAACTTCAATTTTTTATCCGCGCCGGTCGATGCGGAACTCACGGTGCGGGCGGTCCGGATCGCGCGGTCGGTGATGAACGCACCGGCCATGGCGCCGTTGCAATTGACGGAGATCGGGCCGGGCCGCGACCTGAACACCGACGGCGAAATCCTGGATTGGGTGAAGCGGGTGGCGGAGACGACCTACCACCCGGTCGGGACCTGCAAGATGGGCGTGGACCCGATGGCGGTCGTCGATTCCCAGCTGCGGGTGCATGGGATCGAGGGGCTGCGAGTGGCGGATGCCTCCATCATGCCGACGCTGACGTCGGGCAACACCAACGCGCCGTCGATCATGATCGGGGAAAAGGCCGCGGCCATGGTGCTGAAGGCAGCCGCCTGACATCGCGGCGGCCTGACATGGGGTGGGCATCCTTTCAAGCGATCTGCGGCCTGGCGATCGGCCTGCTGGTCGGACCATTGCTTGGGATGGGACCAACGATCGGGACCGTCGCTCAGGCACTGATCGGGGTCTACGAAACCGCCGCGCCGGTCCTGATCTTCGCCATCCTCGGACCGTCCGTCCTGAAACTGCTGCGGCACGATCGCGGGGACCTGCGGCGCTTCACGCTATTCGCCGTGACCTGGTTCTCGTTGCTGCGTTTGGCGGTGTGCCTTGTCACGGCGCTGGCGGTCACCCTGATCTACCGGCTGCCACTGAGCGGACCGCCTGGCGACGCCGCGGGCGCTTTGCCGACCTGGCCGGCGCTCCTGACCCTACTGGAAAACCGGTATTTGCTGACTTTCGCCGCCGCCTGCCTGACTGCCTGGCTGCTGCGTCATCGTTCAGGACGAGCCGTCGATGTCTTCCTGCGGCTGCCCGATATCGTCGCGTCCGCGGGCAACCTGCTGACCCGCCTCACGGCGTTATTCGGTTTCCTGGTCGGCGTGTACATCGTCTCCCTGCCGGAAATGCTGCTGACCGCGGTTGGCCGCTTGCCGCATGCGACGCTGCACGAGGTGGCATTCGGTTGGTTCGGAATCGAGACCGGCAGCGCGGGTGGCCTGATGACCGCTTACCTGACAGTCACCGCCTTGACGGCGCTGCTCTGTTTCAGCCTGCATACCTGCCTGGTTGTCTGGGCCAGCCGGCGCGTGCCCGATTTCTCCATCTGGGGTTACGTGTCGGGGTATTTGATTCGCGTCTACCCACCGATCTGGAGCACGGGGGCGGAATCGCTGGCCATTCCAGCCAATCTCGCGACGTTGCGCCGCTATGGGCGCGGCATCCCCGACGCCCTGCGCGACATGACGGCCGGTTTGGCCGCGACGCTGAACCTGAATGGCTCCCCGATCTGCTGCCTGGTGCTTGTTCCCGCCGTGTGCATGGCCATCGGGCATCCGCTGTCGGCGCTGGACCTTGTGCTCTGTCTGCCGATGATTTTCGTCCTGGGCTACGCGATCCCCGGCATTCCTGGAGAATTGGCGATCTTCGGCGACCCGATCGCCCAGGCGCTGGGGATTTCCGGGGGCGAGCGGGATTTGTTTCTGCTGCTGTTCCTGAGTTGGCAGATCGGGCTTACGGATTCCTTTCGTTCGGCCGGCAGCGCCACGGACGGCGTGCCCGCCACGCTGCTCCTGACTCACGCTTACCGCCGACGCTATGGCTAGCGCCCACCGCGTCCGATGCCTTCAGAGCGGATGTGGGGATCGTGGGCGATCGCATGGAAAAGTCCAGGCCCCGCCGGCCGCTTGCCCCTCGGCTTCGACGCCAGCGCCTAGGAGGTGTGACGGCGATGTCTGGGCCAGGGACGGCGTGCTATTGTCAGACCCGACATGCCCGTCGACTCCATCCCCAATCCGCGCGTTCGCCGCATCATCCACGTCGACATGGATGCATTCTACGCGTCCGTGGAGCAGCGCGATGACCCGTCATTGCGTGGCCTGCCCTTGGCCGTAGGCAGCGCGCGGGAGCGGGGCGTGGTGGCGGCCGCGAGCTATGAAGCCCGCCGGTTTGGCGTCCATTCGGCAATGGCATCGGTCACGGCCCGGCGAAAATGCCCCGAACTGATCTTCGTCCCACCGCGTTTCGAAATATACCGAGCGGTATCGCAACAAATATGCGAGATCTTTGCTCGTTATACGCCGCTTATTCAGCCACTGTCGCTGGACGAGGCCTACCTCGATGTGACCGACACGCTCGCCGACGGGGGGACGGCCACCGCCATCGCGCGGGAGATCAAAGCCCGCATTCGCGCCGAAACGAACCTGACCGCTTCGGCGGGCGTGTCCTACAACAAGTTCCTGGCCAAGCTGGCGTCCGACCACCGCAAGCCGGACGGGCTGTTCGTCATCACGCCCGCCATGGGCCCGGCTTTCGTGGAGGCACTGCCGATCGGCAAATTCCATGGCGTCGGCCCGGCGACCGCCGCGAAGATGGCGGAACTCGGCATCCACACCGGCGCCGACCTGCGGCAGCAAACCCGTCAGGCTCTGACAGCCCGGTTCGGCAAGGCCGGCGACTACTACTACGCCGCGGCCCGAGCCGAAGACGACCGGCCGGTGATCGCGGATTCACCACGCAAATCGATCGGCGCGGAGACGACATTCCAGCGAGACCTGGTGCGGTGGGACGACGCCGTAACGGCGCTCGCGCCCTTGTTCGCGAAAGTTTGGAGCGCCTGCGACCGCACCGGATTAGGCGGCCGAACGGTGACCGTAAAGGTGAAGTACGCGGATTTCCGGCAGATCACCCGAAGCCGCTCCAATGCCGGTGGAATCGCCTCGCAGGCCGTGATGGAACACCTGGGCCTCGATCTGTTGCGACCGCTTTTTCCCTCACCGCTCGGCATACGCTTGCTTGGAATCACGGTATCCAATCTCGACGGGGTCTCGAGCCTGCCGCGGGGGCAACCCGAACTGCCGCTCGCCTGGCCGGAATAGACCTGAGCATCCCGGAGCTAGGCGGCCATTGAAACGGTATTCGTAACGGGTAGCATTTCCTTCTCATACCACAACGCATATTGAGCGGTGCTCCCGACACGGCGTGTTGGCTGTGATCATCGGTTTAGCGAGTGGGGATGTCCCGTCCAATGTTGAAATAGGGAGGTCGGCGTTGCCCGCCTTGAGGCGGTATAGCTGTGACGATGAAATCCGTCCACATGGCCTCACCGCTCCGCTCCACCGTCACCGATTGTATAGGGCCTAAACCAAGCCATCCGAACGCGGAGGAGCATGCCGAAGAAGCTCAATGTCGATCGGACCGGCGCCGTCCGGCAAGGCCAATATATCGACTTTAAACGGTTCCGCCGAGGCCGGCAGCGCGATCTGCGCTCCTTGGCGCGATGCCCACATGGCAATCTGTGTACGGTTCCGTACCTGAGCCTTTCGGAGGATCGCCTTCACATGAACCTTGATGGTCGCCTCGGCGATATTAAGCCTGCGTGCGATCTCCTTGTTCTGGAGCCCGTCCAGGAGATGATACAGCACACTGAATTCCCGGGCCGACAGGTTCGACAGTTGTGGGGCTGGTTTGAGAGGTTCCGCTTTTTGTCTCGTCTCGGTGGTCGTTTTATTCTGTCCGGTATGATCGGCGAGTATGGCGGTCAAAATATCGGATGGAAACACTATAATGCCATTACGCAATAAATTCAGCATGCCGATCAGTGTGTCGCATGAGCTTCCGCGGTGCAGGCCCGTATCTGCTCCCCAATCGAGTGCCGCGTTAACTTCATCACGGGAGATTGTACTAAGTAGCAGAATGACTCGCGTGCCTGGGTGGTAACGCTTGACCTGTGCGATATGCCCCGCGACATCGCTGGCATTACTGCCGATTACCAGAATAGGAGGTTCCGAACTACCTCCCAGTGCGATCGGTCCGGTTGGAGGACGATCGTCGCACCACACTGTTTCGAAGTTTGCTTCCAACAGCACCCTGCGTAAACTCTCACGAAACATCGTGACAGGTTCGACGATCAAAACGGGAGGGTGGGTTTCCACGATGCTATTCCCTGGTCATCCGACTGAGCTTGGTCATTGGCAGCATGGCAGCAGGACATCGCGTCCGCTGCCGCTCCCCCTTATGTTTACCCCGTGGCCGAAAGCGACACACAGCGCCACATCTTCGTTAAAATACGTAGACTCATTCGTCGGCCCCTCACGGAACAGCATCCTCCAACCGCGCCCGAGACCGTTCGGCGGCGACCAACCATGTCTTGCAGAAGTTTAGAAGGCTCCCGGATCGCAAGCATTGATCGGCGTCAATTTTTCTGTCATTCTACCCCTCTAAAGGATTATCGGTAGTTTTCAGCTACATTTTTGGAATAATCCCGCATATAGATTTGACCAATATCAATATTCGTGCCTTAAGTGTTCTTTTTTTGGCTCATCCTGTGTTCCGGGGTGTTGGTGACGCACTCCTGAAGCCATGATCGCCAGACTCGTCTGGGTGGGCCATTTTGCAATGGTCGGCCTGAGATTATCTCGACTCGATACCG
>CAIYDT010000245.1 GCA_903924985.1 uncultured Acetobacteraceae bacterium | reverse complement strand
GATCAACTTTGCCCGGGTCGGGGCGCAGAAAATCTGGGCCGGCACCGTCAACATCCACGCCAACGCCAAGACCGGCGCGCACCACCACGGCGCGCTGGAAAGCGTCATCTACGTCATCAAAGGCAAGGCTCGGATGCGCTGGGGCGAGAAACTGGAATACGTGGCCGAAGCCGAGGCCGGCGACTTCATCTTCGTTCCCCCCTACGTGCCGCACCAGGAGATCAACGCCAGTGCGGACGAGACGCTGGAATGCGTGCTCGTCCGCAGCGACAATGAGGCTGTGGTCGTGAACCTGGAGATCGACGCTGTGGAAAAGCCGGAAGCGGTCTACTGGATCGACCCCATCCACAAGCATCCCTAAGACCGGTTATCCCCGGCTCAGCGCCTGCACGATCATCCCGATCCCCTGGGCGTGCCAGCGTTGCACCGCCTTGTGGTCGGCGCCCAGCGCGCTGCCGAGGCGCCGCCAGGAGTACAAGTGCCGGTCCGTGAGGGGATGCACCAGGCTACGTGCGCCCACCACCCGTCGCAGCACGTAGCGGTCCAACGGAATCAGGGGAATCCACCCTAAAGCCTCATCCATTCGGGTGATTTTCTCGGCCGAGGGCACCGCCGGCCGGATGCGTGCCTCGGTCCAGCCGTAGGCCTCCAGCGCGGTGCGAACGATCTCCAATGAGGAACTGCGAAGTCGCGTGCTCCAGCCGGTACCCGGCAGGGCCAGCAGCGTGGCACCGGCTTCCTCAAGGCGGTACACGACGAAATCCGCATCGATCACCGGGTGCGTGGCATAGGTTTGGCTGTACATCGGATGCTCCTGTCAGGCGTAATAACGGATCAGACGTCGGCGGTGGTCGCGGGATAGGGCGTGCCTTCCAGGCAGGTGCCGCGGACGAGCGCGTCCCAACTCCTGGAGTGGCCGGCCGGCAGCGGATCGCGGTTGGGATCGTCCGACGGCGGGATGAAGTCGGTAGGCGGCGGGCGGGCGCCGATGCGCCGGCCGCGATCGATCACGGTCCAGCGCGTGAGACGCATCACCGCCGCTATGGTGTCCCAGGTGGCACCTTCCGCGCGCAGACGCTTGAGCGTGGAGTCCTGGGCGTCGGTCCACAGGAGTTTCTTCGGCATGGGTATGGCCTTCTGGTTAATAAATCTAACATGACGGAGGGTTTGTTAATGTGCGTGTCGCGATACGTCAACATAAATAACATTCAATGTCAGAAAAATTCACCCTCGCCGGAAAGGCTTGGCACCGTTAGCGGATTTCAGCTATACTAACGACCATGAGAGACCCAGCATGAGCGATCCCGCGCAGATCGGTGCCCGAATCAAAGAAGTCCGGCAGGAGCGTGGCTGGACCCAGGACCAGCTCGCCCAGGCGGTCGGTGTGTCCCGCAGCGCCGTGGCGCAATGGGAAACCGGGCGTGCCGGTCAGGTCACCGGCAACCTGACCCGCATCGCCGCCAGTCTGGAGGTGGGGGTCGAATACCTTATGTACGGCAGCGACAAGCGCGCGCCGGCCGAAGTCCGCCAGGGCGACGAGTTGGCACTGTTGCGGCTGTATCGGGAATGCGCCCCGGAGGACCGTCACATGATCCTGCGGATGGCGCGCCGGCTGGCCGGCAGTTAGCGCGGATCGCGGCAGATCCGACCTCTAAAACAATAAGCCCGAGCGCGCTGACCGGTGAAGGTCAGCCTAAAAGCGTCTAGCGGTCCTTCACAGCCGCGGCGATAACCCGCCGCCGCCAAGCCGCCACCAGCACCGCCACCGCGCACGACGCCAACCGCGTCACCACGCTATCCGCTCGGCTGGTCAGAATGATCGGCACCCGGGCGCCCATCACGATTCCGGCCGATTCCGCGCCGGCGAGGAAGGACAGGCTCTTCGCCAGCATGTTCCCCGCCTCCAAATTCGGCACCACCAGGATGTTGGCGTGCCCGGCAACGGGGGAGACGATGTGTTTGATCGCCGCCGCCTCCGGGTTGATCGCGTTATCCAGCGCTAACGGCCCGTCCAGCACCCCGCCCACGATCTGTCCACGATCCGCCATTTTGCACAAAGCCGCGGCTTCGATGGTGGAGGGGATGGCCGGGTTCACCTCCTCGGTTGCCGAAAGGATCGCCACCAGCGGGCGATCCAGCCCGAGGGCGTGCGCCACATCGATGGCGTTGCGCACGATGTCGGCTTTCTCGGCCAAAGTGGGAGAAATGTTGACCGCCGCGTCGGTGATGATCAGCGGTGCCACCCGGTTCGGAACATCCATGATGAAGCAGTGGCTGATCCGGCGTTCGGTGCGCAACCCGGTGTCGTGGGCGACAACCGCCCCCATCAGCTCCTCGGTGTGCAGGCTGCCCTTCATCAGCGCTTCGGCCTTCCCCGCCCGCACCAGCGCGACGGCCTTGGCCGCCGAGTCATGGCTGTGGTCGGAGGCAACCACCGTCAGACCGGAAATATCGATGCCGCATTTGGCCGCCAGCGCCCGCAGCCGAGCCTCCGGCGCCACCAATGTCGCGGCGATCAGACCGAGGCGGTGGGCCTGGACCGCGCCGGACAGGGAAATTTCGTCGCACGGATGCACCACGGCGGTGGGCACGGCCGGTTGGCGGTGCGCCATGGCCAGAACCAGTTTGTATTTCTCGTGTCCTGGCGGGGTACTGGCTTCCATGGGCGGGGGATCCTGCTGGACGACGATCGTGCTCCATGAACGTCGGTCCGATCTTGCGCTGAATCAAGGGCAGTTCCCGGGGGCCAGTTCCCGGGGATCCCAGGGCAATCGCGTTTGGGCCGCGGGTCCGCGTATCTCCTCTCCCGTCATCGAGGGAAATTCCCTTCTTTGGCGGGAGGCCTATAATGTTCGGACCCCACCACGCAACGGGAACGCGCCATGATCCGGCTGCTCACTTTGTTGTTGCTCCTGCCGCTTGCTGCCCGAGCGCAGGAGCGGATCGATGTTCCCACCCGCCCGGGGGTAACGGATACGGTGTATTGGACGCCGGTCGCGAAGCCCACCGGCACGGCGGTGCTGTTCCCCGGCGGGTCCGGCGTGGTGTCGGCGGTGCGCAACAACTTCCTGCTGCGGGTGGCGCCGCGCTTTACCGAACAGGGGCTCAACGTCGCCGTGGTGGATGCGCCATCCGACGAACCCAACGGCATGGGGTGGCAGTTTCGGGCCAGCCAGGCCCACGCCAAGGACATCGCCGCTATAGTGGCGATGCTGAAATCCCGCTCGCCCGTGCCGCTCTGGCTGATCGGCACCAGCCGTGGGTCGGTTTCGGCCGGCAACGCCGCCGCCGTCGTGGGGCCGCCCGGCGTGGCGGGTGCGGTACTGACGTCGTCGGTCTGGCGGCGCGGTATGCCGCAGATCGCAGCCGAACGGATCAAGGTGCCGGTGCTGATCGTGCACAACCGGGACGACGGCTGTTCCGAGAGCCCCTTCGGCGAAACCGAAGCCTTCCGAGCCCGGCTCACCGCCGCGAAGGAGGTGAAGTTTATCCCGGTCTCAGGCGGTGCATCGCGGAGCGATCCTTGCCAGGCGATGTCCCCGCACGGGTATCTCGGGATCGAGGATCAGGTGGTGCCGCAGATTATCGCGTGGATAAAGGCGCATTGAACCGCTGCCGCGCTAATTCCGCCGAATCCGCTGTTCCGCCACGGCACCGGCCACGAAGGCCGCCACCAGCGCGGCTGCCTTATGCTCGCCGACCTGGCCGCCAACCGCGGCCAGTATGGCCTCGATCTGCTCAGGCGCGATGGCGGGCGGTGCTTTGGTGAGGCCGTGCCGCCGCACCCACCAAGCGATCAGGACCAGGATCAGTGCCACACCCAGCAGCACCCCCGAAACGACGAGCGACGCGCCAGCGGAGCCCAGCGCGGCGGACTCGAACGTCCAGAGCGCTGCACAAGCCATCCCGGCCGCCGCCAGTAGCGCGAGCCCAGCCAACAGCAGGATGGCCCCAGCGCATGCCGACGCCTTGATCGAGGTCATGGCACGCCTGCCATCCAGGGTTCGGACCAGCAGCCCCAAGACAGCCTTAACGGTTGAGTCCGTCACCAACACCGGCTCAGCGACTGAGCAGGCGGGATGCGACAAACCCGACCGCGAACGCGAGTGTCAACGCGGTCAGCGGACGCTCATCGACCTCCTGCGCCAGGGCTTTCACGCCCATGTCCGCCTGTGCCGCGGCTTTGCCGTACAAAGTGCTGGCTGTACTGGAAATCTGTTCGGCGGCCTCATGCACCATCGTCCGCGGCTGCCCGACAATGCCAGCGCGGATGTCGGCAATGAGGGTGGCGAAATCCTGCTTCAACGCCGCGATGTCCTTGGCGAGGGACTCGATATCGGGCACTGGTTGCGTCTGTGACGACGTGGGCATGGTGAGCTCCTTCACCGCTTTTTCGCGACCAGTCGTGCCGCGTTATGTCACCCCTGAACGCGTTATGTCGGGTGGCGTGGTGCCAATCGCAAGTCATTTCCCTAAGAGTAGGGGGGGCTCAGAACCCCTGCCGAGCGATATCCATCGCGAAATAGGTCAGGATCAGGTCGGCGCCGGCGCGCTTGATGGACGACAGAGTCTCCCGCACCACGCGATGCTCGTCGATCGCGCCGGCCTGGGCGGCGAACTTGATCATCGCGTACTCGCCGCTCACCTGGTACGCGGCAATGGGCAGCAGGCTGTGCTGGCGGATCTGGTTCAGCACATCCAGGTAGGGAAGCGCCGGTTTCACCATCAGGATGTCGGCGCCTTCGGCTTCGTCCGACATCGACTCCCGCAGTGCTTCCCGGCCATTGGCGGGGTCCATCTGATACGCCTTGCGGTCCCCGATCAGGTCGCACCCAGCCGCCGCTCGGAAGGGGCCATAGAAGGCGGAGGCGAATTTGGATGAGTAGGCCATGATCGGGGTGTTGCTGAACCCGTGCCCGTCCAAAGCTGAGCGGATCGCCGCGATCTGCCCGTCCATCATGGCCGAAGGGGCGATCATGTCGGCGCCGGCGCGTGCCGCTACCACCGACTGGCGCCCGAGGTTCTCGATGGTGTGGTCGTTGTGCACGTCCTCCCCATGGATGACGCCGCAATGCCCGTGGGTGGTGTATTCGCAGAAGCAGGTGTCGGAGATCAACAGCAGCTCCGGCGCCGCGTCCTTGGCGCGCTTGGTCATGCGCGCCATCAGCCCGTTTTCGTTCCAGGAGTCGCTGCCGGTGTCGTCCTTATGGTGCGACACGCCGAAGGTCATGATGGCCTTGATGCCGGCGGCGTGGATTTCCTTCACCGCCTGGCCGAGCTTTTTCTCGGGGATTCGGTAGATGCCCGGCATGCTCTCGACGGGGGCGAAGTCGTCGAGCTCTTCTTCGACGAAGATGGGGTAGATCAGGTCGTTCAGGGTGACCGTGTTTTCCCGCATCAAATCGCGCAGCACCGGAGTTGCGCGCAGGCGGCGGAAACGTGAGATGGGGAAGGTCATGTTTCTGTCCATTAGGCCAAGGGCGAGGGAAGCGGGCGCGACCCGTCGATGAACCGACTGTAGCGAAAAGGCGAGGGATCGACCACTGGCGTCTCCCCCATCACCAGGTCGGCCATCAGACGCCCCGCACCGGGCGATATGCCGAAGCCGTGGCCGGAGAAGCCGGTGGCGATGAAGAAGCCGGGGATGGTGTCCACGGCGGAGATCACGGGCACCGCGTCGGGCGTTACGTCGATCGCGCCGCCCCAGGTTTCGGTGACGGTCATGTCGTGGAACACCGGGAAGGCGGCGGAGACCGCGTCCTGGGCTTTGTGCAGGATTTCGTCGCGCGATGCGGGGTCCAGGATGCGGGTTTTTTCGAAGGGGGATTCGGCATCCAGCGCCCAGGTGCGCGGCGTGCGCCACTCTTTTACGAATTGGCTGCTGAGGCGAACCCGGATGCTGTCGCGATGCAGTTTCAGCAACGGCCGGAAATCGGGACCGAAACGGAGGCTGTCGGGGACAATTTCGGCAATATTGTCGTTCCAGTTGGCGACCGTGTAGCCACCGTCCAGGCGCTTGCGCAGCCCGAAGCCGGTGCCGCTGACGGATGTTTCGGGTCCGCCGGGCAGGGGTTCGGTGCGCATGACGGCGGAGAAGACTTTTAGTTGCGGCAGTTTCAGCCCGAGATTGCCGCAGAACAGGCTGGACCACACCCCGCCCGCCAGCACCACGCTGTCGCAGGCGATGCGGCCTTTTTCGGTGACCACGCCTTTCACGCGCCCGGCTTCCGTTTCGATGCCGCGCACCGCGCATTGGGTCAGGATTTTGGCCCCGTTACGGCGCGCTGCTTCGGCGATGGCGGGGGCTGCGAGGCCGGGCTCGGCGCGCCCGTCGCTGGGGGTGAACAGCGCCCCCGCCCAAGGGCCGGCGAGGCCCGGCAGAATGCGCGCCGCCTGGTCGCGGGTGATCAGCCTGGAGTCGAGCTGATGCGCGCTGGCGACGAGGTCCAGCCAGGACTGCCGCTTTTCCAGGTCCGCCTGGGTTTTGCAGAGGTATACGATGCCGCAGCGCCGGAAGCCGGTCTCGGCACCGATGGTGCGGTTCAACTCGTGCCAGAGGCGCAAGGCCTCAATGGCGAGGGCAATTTCCCGCGGGTCCCGTCCCATTTTGCGGCACCAGCCCCAGTTGCGGCTGGATTGCTCGGCAGCGATCTCGCCCTTTTCGCACAGGGTGACCGGCACGCCCTTGGCGGCGAGGAAATAGGCCGTGCAGACGCCGATGATGCCGCCGCCGATGACGACGACGCTGGTGCGGTCGGGTTGGGTCGGATCGGAGGTAACGGGTTCGACGTGCGGGGGCATCGGGGCTCGGCGGTCGTTGGGTGGATGGGGTTATAGCGCAATTTTACGACAGGGCCGCCACCATATCGTCTGTTACGGCATTGAACATCGCCGGGAAATCGCCGCGCCCCAGGGCTTTCACCAGGTTCGGACGCACGATTTCGGAGAGATATTTCGTTCCGTTAAACGGACCGAGAAGCAGGCCGACGGAGTGGGTTCCCGCCAACTGAATCATCAGCGGATTTACACCGGCAAGATATATTGGGACCTGCGCGATCGGCGGTTCACCCCACCGCCGCGATCAAATAATTAACCCCCAAATCCCGCCCCACCCGCCAGTCCCCGATCAACGACCTGGGCGACAGCCCGGCGGTATCCGTTACCAGCAGCCCCGCATCCCGCAGCATGCCCCCCAACGCCGCCGGCGCGATGAACCTCTTCCAGTCGTGGGTGCCGACCGGCAGCAGCCGCATCACGTATTCGGCGCCGAGCTTGGCGATCAGGAAGGAACGAGAGGTCCGGTTCAACGTGGACAGGATCAGTAGCCCGCCGGGTTCCAGCAGGCCCGCCAGAATGCGGATGAAGGCGCGGGGATCGGGGACGTGCTCGATCACTTCCAGGGCGGTGATGACGGGGAAGCGGAGACCCTCGGCCAGGAGGTCTTCGGCCGCGCCGGTGCGGTAGGTCAGGGACAGGCCACGACCGGCGGCGTGGGCGCGGGCGGCTTCGATGGCCTCCCCGGCCGCGTCCAATCCGAGCACGTCGTGGCCAAGTTCGGCGAGCGCTTCGGATGCCAACCCGGCGCCACAGCCGACGTCGAGGATGCGCGTACGGGTTATCGTCAAGGCGGGCGAAGGCCCGCCATCCGGGACTTGCGGTGATGCGGCCGAGAAAGTCGTGGATGGCGGGCCTTCGCCCGCCATGACGTGTTGGGAAATATGCTCCTGAATCCACCCCACCCGCGCCGGGTTCATCGCGTGCAGCGGGCGCATTGGGCCGGCCGGGTCCCACCAGCGCGACGCCAAAGCGCCGAACCGAGCGACCTCATCCGCTGAAACTGTTGACAGAACCATGGTTGCCCCCTTGGGTTGCCCCTCTCGCCGCGCGCCAGTATGTGTGCCGCGAACGCAGCAACTGGCAACCGATCCCTGATTCAGGGCACACGTTGTGATGAAATTTGGCGGCACGTCCGTCGCCGACCTCGACCGTATCCGTAATGTCGCCCAGCGCGTGAAGCGGGAGGTGGATGCCGGCAACCAGGTGGCCGTCGTCGTTTCCGCGATGTCAGGGGTGACAAACCAACTGGTCAAATACCGCACCGACCTGTCCCCGCTGCATGACGCGCGGGAGTACGACGCGGTGGTGGCGACCGGGGAGCAGGTGACGTCCGGCCTGCGGGCGATCGAACTCCAGCGCCTGGGCCATCCCGCCTCTCCCTCGTCCGGTCTCCATGATCCAATGAAAACGACCACCCCCGCAAGAGACCGCTACCGATCGGCCTACCGTCGCATACGCCGAGCGGCCCGCGCCAAAAGCATACGATCATGGACGAGGCCAATGATTTCGACGACACCGTCCGCGGCGACGCGATACACGACGATATGCCGGGGCCGGCCCACGCGGAGCATGGGTTGCGTCAAATGTCGGCCAAGCCGAAGCGCGAAAGCACGAACGCCGGGCACGCCCTCGACCGGTGCGGCGCCAAGCGTGTCCGGTGCGGAACCGACAATATCCAACACGGCCAGCATCAAACGATGGTACCGATCCGACGCGTCGACGCCCCACTCGGCCGCGCTATGGAGCAGGATGCGATCGATATCGTCCTCTGCTCCCGCGAGCAGCCGGTAAGTCACCGCCCCGAGCGACCCGCCGTGAGCCGGGCACGCAGACGCGCCATCGTCGCTTCATGCAGGGCGTTGCTGTCCGCCGGCCCTGTGACCGTGATAAAGCGACCAGCCGCGACATCCGCGTCCGCCCGCGCCACCATCGCCAGGATTTCGGCGTCGGCGGGCGCCGCCTCGGAGCCGTTACCTAGCGGCGGCACTTTGTTATCCGTGGGACGCACAACGTTCACGATGCCTCCAATCGCTACTATCATACCCCAAGCGTCGGCACGGCGCACCCGGTAATCGCGACCCTCACCCCACCATCCAGGGCCCGACACCCCGAACCGGCGCCAGCCCCGCCCCGCAGCCGCACGCCAGACGTCCCGGGGAACCGGTCCATAATCCGTGCTTGAATCCAGCCGACGCGCGCCGGGTTCATCGCGTGCAGCGGGCGCATCGGGCCGGCCGGGTCCCACCAGCGCGACGCCAAAGCGCCGAACCGAGCGATCTCGTCCGCTGAAACTGTCGACTCACCCATCATAGTCCCCTTGGGTTGCCCCTCTCGCCGCGCACCACTATGTGTGCCGCGAACGCAGCAACTGGCAACCGATCCCTGATTCATGGCACGCATTGTGATGAAATTTGGCGGCACGTCCGTCGCCGACCTCGACCGTATCCGCAATGTCGCCCAGCGCGTGAAGCGGGAGGTGGATGCCGGCAACCAAGTGGCTGTCGTCGTTTCCGCCATGTCCGGGGTAACGAACCAGCTGGTCAAATACTGCACCGACCTGTCCCCGCTGCATGACGCGCGGGAGTACGACGCGGTGGTGGCGACGGGGGAGCAGGTGACGTCCGGCCTGCTGGCGATCGAGCTGCAGCGGCTGGGCACCGACGCTCGTTCCTGGCAGGGGTGGCAGATTCCTATCCAAACCGACGATGCCTTCGGCAAGGCGCGGATCGACGGCATCGACGGATCGGCGCTGCTCGCGAGCCTGAACGCAGGCCAGGTCGCGGTGGTCGCGGGCTTCCAGGGCGTCGCACCGGGCAACCGGGTGGCGACCCTCGGCCGAGGCGGCTCCGATACCTCGGCCGTGGCGCTGGCCGCCGCGCTGAAGGCCGAACGCTGCGACATCTACACCGATGTGGATGGGGTCTACACGACCGATCCGCGCATCGTGCCGAAAGCACGCAAATTAGCCAAAATTAGCTACGAAGAGATGCTGGAGCTCGCCTCGGTGGGCGCCAAGGTCTTGCAGACCCGCAGCGTCGAGCTGGCGATGAACGAACGTGTACGGGTGCAGGTGCTGTCCAGCTTCCAGGATATCCCTGGGGGGGACATCCCCGGCACCATGGTGGTGGATGAGGACGAAATCGTGGAAAAGCAGAATGTTTCCGGGGTCGCCTACTCGCGCGACGACGCGAAAATGACGGTGCGGCACATCAAGGACCGCCCGGGCATCGCGGCGACTATCTTCGGCGCGCTGGCGGCGGCCAACGTGAACGTGGACATGATCGTGCAGAACTTGGGCGCCGACGGCACCACCGACATGACCTTTACCGTGGGCAAGGCCGATCTGCCGCGCGCGCACGAAGCTCTGGGCGCCATCCAAAGCGACATCGGCTACACCGACCTGCTGGAAGACCCCGACGTCGCCAAGATCAGCGTCGTGGGCGTCGGCATGCGCAGCCACGCGGGCATCGCCAACACCATGTTCCGGGCCTTGGCCGACAAAGGGATCAACATCCAGGTGATATCCACCAGCGAGATCAAGGTCAGCGTGCTGATCGCCGCCGAATATACGGAGTTGGCGGTGCGCGCGTTGCATACCGCTTACGGCCTCGATGCCGCTTAGCCCCGAACAAGCCCGGGCGGAACTCGACCGCCTCTGGTCGCGCGGTACCGCGTTCCTGGGGTGCGAGTTCGCCATCATGGGCGGCGCCATGAGTTGGGTGAGCGAGCGGCATTTGGTTTCCGCCATCTCCAACGCCGGTGGCTTCGGGGTAATCGCCTGCGGGGCGATGACGCCGGATTTGCTGGCGAAGGAAATCGCCGGCACCCAGGCGCTGACGTCCAAGCCCTTCGGCGTCAACCTTATCACGATGCATCCGCAACTGCTGGACCTCGTCGCCGTATGCACCGAGGCCAAGGTCGGCCACATCGTGCTGGCCGGCGGCGTGCCCAACGGCGCCACGATCAAGGCGGTGAAGGACGGCGGGGCCAAGCTGATCGCGTTTACCCCGGCGCTGTCTCTGGGCAAGCGCCTGGTCCGCTCCGGTGCCGACGCGCTGGTGATCGAGGGATCGGAGGCCGGCGGCCATATCGGCCCAGTGTCGCTGACCGTCCTGGCGCAGGAGATTCTGCCGCACATTCGCGATGTCCCGATTTTCGTGGCCGGCGGTCTCGGCCGTGGCGAGGCCATCCTCGCCTACCTCGAAATGGGGGCGTCCGGCGCGCAGCTCGGCACCCGCTTCGCCGCATCCAAGGAATCGATCGCGCACCCCAACTTCAAGAAGGCGTTCGTGCGCGCCAATGCTCGCGACGCCATCCCCTCGGTGCAACTGGACGAGATGTTCCCCGTCATCCCCGTGCGCGGGCTGGTGAATGAGGGCACCAAGCGCTTCCTGCGCCACCAGGCGGAAACCGCCGCCAAATTCCATGCCGGCGCGTTGGACAAGGAAGCCGCGCAACTGGCGATCGAGCATTTCTGGGCCGGCGCCCTCCGCCGCGCGGTCATCGAAGGCGACGTCGAAACCGGCTCCGTCATGGCCGGCCAGTCGGTCGGCATGGTCACCGCCGAACAGACAACCGCGGAAATCATCGCCGAACTCGTCGCCCAGGCCACCGCCGCCCTGATCGCTCGGTCCGGCGGGTGATCGCACGTTGCCGCTTTAAATCATGACCCTGGCACCGCGCCGTCTGCTCTCCCGTCTGCGCGATCTTCGCGCACGGGCGGCGGCGCCTTTGCCGGAATTGGTCCGCCTCGTCGCGGCGGAATTGGTCAGCGAAGTCTGCTCCATCTACGTCCAGCGGCCCGGCGACATCCTGGAACTGGCAGCAACCGAGGGGCTGAACCCCAGCGCTGTCGGCACCACGCGGCTGCGGGTGGGGGAGGGCATCGTCGGCCTGTGCGCCGCCACCGCCGCCGTGATGAACCTGCCGGACGCGCAGAACCACCCCGCCTTCGCCTACCGCCCGGAAACCGGGGAGGATCCGTTTGCCTCCCTGATCGCCGTGCCCGTCCGCCGGTCGGGCCGCACACTGGGTGTGCTGGTGGTTCAGAACCGCCAGCCGCGGCACTTCAACGACCAGGAGGTCGACGACCTTGAAACCGTGGCGATGCTGCTGGCGGAATTACTGCCGGCCATCGGCGCGGCGGAGGGCACGACCGAGGGCCTCGGCGCCACCGTCCCCCGCGTCTTCGCCGGCATATCCCTGATGACGGGCATCGCCATCGGCCCCGTCGTGCTGCACGCCACCCGCCGCACCGGCATCAAGCTGTTGGCCGACGACCCCGACGCGGAACTCGTTCGGTTGCACGAGGCCGCCGAACGGATGCAGCGCGGCCTGGATACGCTGATCGCGGATGTCTCCCCCAGCGGCCGGTCGGCGGAGGCCTCGGCGTCACGGGAGGTACTGGAGGCCTATCGCCTGGTCGCCGCCGATGCCGGTTGGCTGCGCCGTGTGGGCGATGTGATCCGCGGCGGCCTGACCGCCGAGGCCGCCGTGCAACGCGTCGCCGGGGAAATGCACGACCGCATGCGGCGGATTCCAGACGCTTATCTCCGCGAGCGCCTCGCCGATATGGAGGATCTGGCCAACCGGCTGCTGACAACCCTGACCGGCGATGAGCCGCGCGGCGAGATACCGCCCGGCGCCATCTTGCTGGCGCGCCGCCTGGGCCCCGCCGAACTTCTGGATTGGCACGCCGCCGGCATCGCGGGCGTGGCGGTCGAGGAAGCCAGCCCCGCCGGCCATGCCGCCATTCTGGCACGCGCGTTGGACATCCCGGCGGTCGGCGCGACGCGCGGCATGTTGGATACCGCCGAACCCGGCGATATAGCGGTGATCGACGGCGACGAAGGCCAACTGGTCCTGCGGCCCGACACGGATGTGCGCAACGCATACAGCCGCGCCTTAGAAGCCAAAGGGCAGCGCTACGCCCGCTGGGCCTCGCTGATCGGCAAACCGGCGGTCACCGCCGATGGCACCGGCCTGAAGTTGATGCTGAACGTTGGCCTGAGCATGGAACTGCCGCAGCTCGACCGCACCGGCGCCGACGGGATCGGCCTGTTCCGCACGGAAATCGCCATGATGGCACGCGGTGCCATCGCCGACGTGGCGGAGCAGGCGGCGATTTACGCCCGAGCGCTGGATGAGGCGGGGGAGCGGCCGGTGCTGTTCCGGACCCTGGACCTCGGCGCCGACAAGATGCTGCCGGGCACGGTGGTGGAGGAGGAGAACCCGGCCATGGGCTGGCGATCCCTCCGCGTTGGGCTGGACCGGCCGGCTTTGCTGCGCCGCCAATTGCGCGCCTTGCTGCTGGCGGCCGGCGGACGGCCTTTGTCGGTCATGTTCCCCATGGTCGCGACGGTGGGCGAATTCCGCATCGCGAAAAATTTACTGCAGGCCGAGGCCAAGCGCGTCCGCCCCACCCCCGAACGCCTGACCATCGGCACCATGCTGGAGATACCGGCACTGATGTGGCAGCTGCCGGAACTGCTGAAGGAGGCCGATTTCATTTCCGTCGGTTCCAATGACCTGATGCAGTTTATGTTCGCCGCCGACCGTGGCACGCCGTCGCTGTACGAACGCTACGACCTGCTGTCGCAGCCGATGCTGGACCTGCTGGACCAGCTGGTTTCCGCCGCCCAATCCGCCGGTGTGCCGGTTTCCTTGTGTGGGGAGGCCGCCTCCCGCCCGATCGAGGCGATGACCCTGGCGGCGCTGGGCATCACGTCCTTGTCGATGCCCGCCAGCGGGATCCTACCAGTGAAGGCGCTGCTGGCCGAGGTCGATTTGTCCGCCTTCCGCCCCGTGCTGTCCGCGATCCGCCGTGGCGGCATGAGCGCGGGCAGCCTGCGCGACCCGATCGTCTCCTGGGCTCGGGAGCACGGGCTCCCTGTGTAAAGCGTCAAAATTTCATAATCTTGAGTCGACTGTAAGCGCGGTTCCGGGCACAGTTGGGCTGTTGGCAATGGGGCACATCGTGGTTTAGAACCTGCCGGCGGCCTTAGGGGTAAGGGCGTGACTTTCTCATAACATTTCGCACAAAAGTTGAGGCGACCGTGGCGCGGGATCGCGGTTCGATATTGGTGGGTCCTTTGAGTAAGCATGCGAATGCCGATCCGGTGTGCGCGGCGCCCAATGCTGGCGACGATTTGCGCGCGGCACGGGAGCGCCTGGGTTGGCCGTTGCAGGACGCCGCGGCGACGCTGCGCCTCCGCGGCACCTATCTTGAGGCCCTGGAGGACGGCGATCTTTCGCAATTGCCAGGCAATGCCTTCGCGTTGGGGTTCCTCCGCAGCTATGCCAGCGCCCTGGGCCTCGACCCCGACGAGATGTTGCGCCGTTTCAAAGCGGAAGCGGCGGAGGTTTCCCAACGTACGGAGCTGTCGTTCCCGGCCCCGGTGCCCGAACGCGGCTTGCCGATGGGCGCGGTGATCCTGTTGGGGCTGATCCTGGCGATCGGCGCATACATTGGGTGGTACCGCCTGTCGGGCGAGGGAAGGCTGCCGGCGGAAACCGCCACCACCATTCCCGAACGCCTGTCATCGCTGGCCGATCAGGCGCTGCCGCTAGCGGCACCGCCCCCAGTGCGGGCGGATACGGCAGCCGAACCGATCGAACTGCCGCAACCCATGCCGACGCTGTCGCCAAGTTCCGCCGCGGCGGCGCCGGTGAGCCCGCTGCCGGCACCGCTTCTCGTGGTCGTGCCCCCCCCGCCCGCCGTGGCGCCGGCCGTTGTCGCGCCGAGCCCCGATGGGGGCCGCATCGTGCTGCGCGCCAACGCCATCGCCTGGATGGAGGTGCGGGACAAGACAGGAACCGTGCTGCTGAACAAGGTGCTCAAGCCGGGCGAGACATGGCCGGTGCCGCCACGCGCCGGGCTGCTCCTGACCACCGGTAACGCCGCGGGAACCGAGGTTTTGCTCGATGGGGTGGTCACCGCCGGGTTGGGCGGTGGGACGCCGGTGCGGCGGGGTCTGCCGCTCGACCCCGATCAGATCAAGGACGGCAAACTCGCGGTATCTTCCCCGCGCGCGACGCAGTAGCGATTCGGCCGGTTTTACGTCAGTTTACGGCAGGCCGACCGGTCCAGAACGGGCGGCGAGGAGTACGAGCATGAGCAGCTATCGCCCCTACCAGGACATTCAGCGCCGCAAGTCGCGCCGGGTCTATGTCGGCAAGGTGCCTGTCGGCGATGGCGCGCCGATCACCGTGCAGACCATGACCAACACGCTGACCACCGACGTCGAAGGCACCATCGCCCAGATCCGTCGGGCGGAACTGGCCGGCGTGGATATCGTGCGGGTGTCGTGCCCGGATCAGCCCAGCGCGCTGGCGCTGAAGGACATCGTGAAGGAAGTGAACGTCCCGATCGTCGCGGACATCCATTTCCACTACATGCGCGGCATCGAGGCCGCCCAGAGTGGCGCCGCCTGCCTGCGCATCAACCCCGGCAACATCGGCTCCGACGACCGCGTCCGCGAGGTCATCAAAGCGGCGCGCGACCATGGCTGCTCCATGCGCATCGGGGTGAACGCCGGCTCGCTGGAGAAGCACCTGCTGGAGAAATACGGCGAACCCAACCCGGAAGCTTTGGTCGAGAGCGCCCTGTATCACGCCAACATTCTGCAGCAGCACGATTTCCACGACTTCAAGATCAGCGTGAAGGCATCCGACGTGTTCCTCGCCGTCGCGGCCTATCAGCAACTCGCCGAGGTCTGCGACCACCCGCTGCATATCGGCATCACCGAGGCTGGCGGGCGCCGCATGGGCACCGTGAAGTCCTCTATCGGGCTGGGCTCCCTCCTGTGGGCCGGCATCGGCGACACGCTGCGGGTGTCCCTGTCCGACGAACCCGAGGAAGAGGTCCGGGTCGGCTGGGACATGCTCAAGACGCTCGGCATCCGGCATCGCGGGGTGAAAGTGATCTCCTGCCCGTCCTGCGCGCGCCAGGGCTACAACGTGATCGAGACGGTGCGCACCCTGGAAGATCGGCTGGCGCATATCGAAACCCCGCTGACCCTGTCGATTATCGGCTGCGTGGTGAACGGGCCGGGGGAGGCGCTGATGACCGACATCGGCGTGACCGGCGGCGGCAACGGGCGGCACATGATCTACAACGCCGGCAAGACCGACCACACCATCGACAGCGCGTCGATGGTGGACCACATCGTGGCGCTGGTGGAGGCGAAGGCGGCTTCGTTGAAGGCGGCTGCGGACGCGGAGAAGCTGGCGGCGGAGTGACGGCTTGGGGGCACCGTCTCCCCAATCCGTCTTGGCCGGGCTCGCCCCGGCCATCTGCGGCGAGAGACCGCCGATTTCGACCCGCCATCGCCCCGGATGACGGGGACGTCACCGCCGGGCAGCCGCACCGCGCGGCCGAACTTGCGGGTCGAGGTCCCCGGACTTGATCCGGGGATGATCAGCATCAGGTTCATCGCCCACTGACCCAGCCAGTCCTCCGCCAGGGCCGTCTCCCAGGCCGGCAGCGCGGCCTCGGCACCCGAGCGTGCGCGCACCCGAGGCCGTTTGACTTCGATCCTGCCGCCGTGGAAGCCGATCCTCCCCTTGGTCCTGCCCCAGCGATACGCGACTCTGCCATCCGAGTGTTCGTGGCGGCGGCCGCAAAGCGCGGTCGCGTCTTCTTCCATCATGCGGGACAGGGTGGCGACACCGGCCGTCAGGCAGAAACGCTCGAAGCTGGCCCCAACCGCCTCCCAGGCCGCGGTGACCATCGCCTTGGAATCAGGCCGCGTGGGTGTAGTATTTCTCTTCATGGCGTTGCTTTCCTGTGAGGATTCGACACCCCGAGCCTACCGGCTCAAGGCGGGCAACGCCGACTGACCTATTTCAACATCCGGCGGGACATCCCCCAAGCGATTCGCCCGACACGTACGCTGTCAACAGTTGCGGCTGAGCGAAGACCCATGTATTCAGGGATATCGGGTAAACACTGGTCTGAGTTCGGCTTCTATACGCAAGTAATCTACCCGGACCTAGCTGCGGGGTAGGTTGAGGATGCACCTGGCGAGCGTGCCGGGGTCAATTTATGGATAGAGCAAGCAATGCCCCCCCCGTCCAACACGATCACCGGCACGATATCTGGGCTGACACTAACAAATCTAAACACGACCATCACGGATACCGAAGCGGTCATCAATAGCTCCGGTGATGCGGTCTTTGGGCCAAGCGGAACTGTATGGACACTCGTCAACGCGGGCTACATCGCGGCCCCCAACGGCAGCAGCTACGGCGTTTTGTTGGAGGCTGGCGGCACCGTCACCAACCAGTCCACCGGCACGATCACGGCGGGCGGTGACGGTATTTATGTCACCGGCGGCGCGGGCACCGTCATCAACGCGGGCAGCGTCGCGGGTACAGGCACAGTTGGCGACGGTGTTATCTTGGAGGCCGGCGGCACCGTCAGCAATGCGTCCGGCGGCACGATCACGGGGAGCTGGGACGGCATCGGCGTCGGCGGCGGCGCGGGCACCGTCATCAACGCCGGCAGCATAGCGGGCACCAACGCCGTCGGTGTTATCTTATTGGCCGGCGGTTACGTCACCAATGCGTCCACCGGCACGATCACGGGGGGCTTTGAGGGCATCAACGTCAGCGGCGGCGCGGGCACCGTCATCAACGCGGGCAGCATAGCGGGCACTAAGTATTTCGGTATCTGGCTTTCCGGTGGCGGTTACGTCACCAACCAGTCCACCGGCACGATTACGGGGGCCGTAGACGGCATCAACGTCAGCGGCGGCGCGGGCACCGTTATCAACGCGGGCAGCATAGCGGGTACAGGCACAGTTGGCGACGGCGTTGTATTGGCGGCCGGCGGCACCGTCAGCAATGCGTCCGGTGGCACGATTACGGGGGGCTTGGACGGCGTCTACGTCGGCGGCGGTGCGGGCACCGTCAGCAATGCGTCCGGCGGCACGATCACGGGGGGCCTTGCGGGCATCAACGTCAGCGGCGGCGCGGGCACCGTCATCAACGCGGGCAGCATCGCGGGCACTAAGTATTTCGGTATCGGGCTTCGCGGTGGCGGTTACGTCAG
>CAIYDT010000244.1 GCA_903924985.1 uncultured Acetobacteraceae bacterium | reverse complement strand
TGAAGCTGAAGGCCGACCGCGCCACGCTGCTGAAGGCGCTGGCTCATGTCCAGAGCGTGGTGGAGCGGCGCAACACCATTCCCATCCTCGCCAACGTCATGATCGCGGTGCGCGACGGCAAGCTTTCGCTGACCGCGACGGACATGGAAATCGCGGTGGTCGAGGACGTGGCCGCCAGCAGCAGCCGCAACGGCGCCTGCACCGCGCCGGCCGCGACGCTTTATGAAATCGTGCGCAAGCTGCCCGACGGGGCGGAGGTCGAGCTGGACCACCCCGGCGGCGACGCGCAATTGGCACTCCGGGCCGGGCGTTACGCCACCTCGCTGGTGGTGCTGCCGGTCGACGACTTCCCCTCCATGACCGCCGGCGTGTTGCCGCACCGCTTCAACCTCTCGGCGCAGACCCTGCGCGCGCTGATCGACCGCACCCGGTTCGCCGTCAGCACCGAGGAAACCCGCTACTACCTGAACGGCATTTACCTGCACGCGGCCGAGAGCGAAGGCACCAAAGTCCTGCGCGCCGTCGCCACCGACGGTCACCGTTTGGCCCGTGTCGAGGAACCGCTGCCGGAAGGCGCCGCCACCATGCCCGGCGTCATCATCCCCCGCAAAACCGTCAACGAGCTGCGCAAGCTGCTCGATGAAGTGAACGGCAACGTCGAGATCGCTTTGTCCGACACCCGCATCCAGTTCCGGGTGGACCAGATCCTGCTGACCAGCAAGCTGATCGACGGCACCTTCCCGGAATACGAGCGCGTGATCCCGCGCGGCAACGACAAGGTGCTGCGCGTCGGCAAGAAGGACTTCGCGGACGCCGTGGGCCGCGTGGCCGCGATCTCGTCCGAACGCTCCCGCCCGGTGAAGCTGTCCCTGGCGCGCGATCTGCTGACCCTCTCGGCCGCCAGCCCTGAACAGGGGACGGCCAGCGAGGAGCTGGATGCCGATCACGTCAAGTACGACGCCGGCCCGTTGGAGATCGGCTTCCAGGCGCGGTATTTGAACGACATCACCGATCAGATCGGGGAAATGGTGGAGTTCCGCTTCGCGGATGGCTCCGCGCCGACTGTGGTGCAGGATGCGGCGGACGCAAGCGCGTTGTACGTGCTGATGCCGATGCGGGTGTAGGGCCGGAGTCCCCACCAACGTCATGGTCAGGCCCGACCATGACGTTGGTGGGAACGGGCAGCACCATCCGCGCCAAAGTCCGGTACCCGGCATCGGCCGGATGCAACCGGTCGCCCCCAACATAAGGGCTGGTATCGATCGTGCGGTCGCCGAAGCGCGACGCGATGGTCCGAATGGCGCGGCGCGCCGGATCGTGCCCGAACGGCAGCAACCACACCACGGACCTGGCGGTCACCGCCGAGCGCACACGTGCCAGGTTTTCCAGCGTATGCGCCGCGGCGCCGTCGTTCACTCCCAGGCTGATCACCACCCGGTCGGCGCGCTCCGGCGCCAGGCGCTCCGTCACAAACCGAGCGGAAGTGATGCCGACCTCGGCCTCGACCCGGCATTCCGGGAGTTTCTGGCCGACCCCGACAGCGAGGCTGTCGCCCAACGATAAACATAGCATCTTTTGTGCCTCCCATTTTGGAAGGTCGCGCCGGACCAGTGGGACCGGCGCGACAGGAGGCAGTGCATTTAACCTAAAAGTGTGAATAATGTCTTAACGCGAACCGAAAAACTTGGCGGCCTCCGCATTTCGCAGGGCCTGATGCAGCTGCTTGTAGGGCTGGTCGAGCCCGGTTCTGGCCCCGAAATCCGCGATCCCCGCAGCGATGTCCCGCAATGGGGCGATGTCCTGGTTCGACCCCACGGTGTCCAGCCAGACCGCGAGAGGCGTGGTGCCGAGGGCCGCCGCGACCACGCCGCCGACCACATAGAGTGGTACCAAACCTCGTGCGGTCGTTCGCCCCTTGGTGTTTGCCTCCATCGCTCCCCCTAAAACTGGAAATAGATGAAGGGTGCCACGCCGTCCGGCCCTAGCGCGTCGATCATCGCGATCCCCGCGCCGGCCAGGACTGCCCAGGTCCAGTTCGGCCATGACGCGGCATACAACGCCAGCCGCCCGGCCATCTGCCGAGGCACTGCGTTCAACGCCAGACCCAGCGCCACCAGCGCGGCGGTGAACGGGGCGATTTGCAGGTCCGTGCGTTCCCCCGCCGAGGGCGTCAGATACACCAGCACCGTGTCGAAGTTGGCTGCTCGGAATAGCACCCAACTGAGGCAGACGATGTGGAACACCAGCAGCAAGCACACCAACCCGCCGAGCCGTGAGCGGGCGAAGGCACCCAACCAGGTGCCCGACCAACGCTCCAGCCATCGTTCGATCACCAGCCCGATCCCGTGCAACGCGCCCCAGCCCAGGAACTTCAGCGCCGCGCCGTGCCAGATGCCGCCGAGCAGCATTGTGATCATCAGATTGCGCGCGGTGAACCAGTTTCCGCCCCGGCTGCCGCCAAGCGGCTTATACAAATAGTCGCGGAGCCAGGACGACAAGGAGATGTGCCAGCGCCGCCAGAACTCCCGCAGGCTGCATGCTCTGTAAGGCTGGTCGAAGTTCAGCGGGAAGCGGTAGCCCAGCAGCGCTGCGAGACCGATGGCGATGTCGGTGTAGGCCGAAAAATCGCAGTAGATCTGCACCGCGTAGCCGTAGGCCGCCATTAACCGGTCGAGCATTCCGTAGCGCGCCGGATCGAAAAACACCGGATCGACCAGGTCAGTCGCAATGTAGTTGGCGATCACGACCTTTTTGAACAGCCCGCCGAGGATCAGCAGCACCGGCTCCGCCAGCGGCACAGTAGCAGACAGAGGCTGCGCCAGTTGCGGCAGGAAGAAGGACGACCGGACGATCGGGCCGGCGACGAGCTGCGGGAAGAAGGACAGATAGAGAAGAATATCGTCCAGCCGCCGGCACACCGCGACGTCGCCACGGTAGACGTCGACCAAATAGGAAATACCGTGGAACGTGAAGAAGGAAATGCCGACCGGCAGGATGACCTCGATCAGCGGGATCTCCATCCCGGTCTGGGCCGCGTGCAGTGCCTGATTCAGGCCACCGATCAGGAAGTCATAGTATTTGAACAGCGCCAGCAGCAGCAGATGCATCCCGACGGTGACGCCCACCACCAGGCGCCGCGCGCGGTCCGACGACATGGCCGCGATCCCCAGTCCGCCCAGGTAGGTCAACACCGAACTGCCTGCCAGCAGGAAGCAAAAATGCCAGTTCCACTGCGCGTAGAAATAGTAGCTCGCAACCACAAGCATCAGATTGCGGGCGCGTCCGTACGCCGCCAGGGGCGCTGCGAAAGCCACGACAACAAAGAAAAAAAGCAGGAAATCGAGGGTCGGAAACAGCATCAGGACGTGGGCCGCAGCGCTTTGTATTTATCATAACCTTCCATCAGGACCTGAAACAGCGCCTCGGCCGTCGCTTGGTAGCCCGGGCGCAGCAGGTGCACGTGATCGGCCGCCGCCATCGGGGGCTTGTCCGTGGCCCAGCGGTTCATGCTGCACGCCCCGCCCATCGCCGCCTGCCAATCCCAAAAGAACAGGCCTTCCCCGGACGCGATATCGCGCTGCGCGTCCCTCACCAGGGACAGAGGTCGAGGCTCCTCCCATCGGGGATCGCCGCACTTCGTGTGGCCTCTGAAGCCCTTTCGCGTATGTTTGGCGCTGTCCGGCGGCCCCAGAATGACGATGGCGGCCGCGGGTGCCGCTTCGCGCAGCAGTCGCACGCTTTGCTCGAACCGGTCGCGGTAGGACGCGGCGTCGGTGCCGTCGTCGAACGCCTCATTGGTGCCGAACGCCAGCAGGATGACGCTGGGGGCGATATGTGCCAGCTCCTGCCGGACCAAAGCCGGGTCCATGCGCCCGACGATATCCACCGTGGCGCCGATGGTGCCCAAATTGGCGACGATCGCGCCGGGCTGGCCGCGTTCGGCGCTCCATCCCAGCATGTCGACTGGCGCGTCGCCGACGGCGCTCACGGTCAGTTCGCCGCCACTGGCCCCTTTGGGTAACGGCACCCACCGAGCCTCGGTTGTCGCCGCATCGGTGGATATCCGCTTCTGCCACCCTGTCTCGGTCGCGACATCCACCGACCCGCCGCCTGGCTGGAACAGAAACTCCAGCGACACGTCGGTTAGGTCCGTCGGGTCCGGCGCCGACAGTGTCATCGCGGCCCCCTTGCCGCCGTGCTGGCGCATCGCCGCGATGCCCACCGGTCCCGGAGACCGGCCCACGCGCTCGACGGCCCAATGGGTCGAGGTCGCCGCGACACGGTCGGGCCGATAGTACCGGAAGGGCACGCCCGGATGCAGCACGCCCCGCCCGCCATCGCCGAAGCGGCTTTGGAACTGCTCCCGTAGCCGCCCGCTGAAGCTGTCGTTCGCGGTGTGGCTGTCGCCGATCTGCAGAACCACAACTGGTGCCGAGCGGGTCCCGGTCTCCAGCCCGGTTAGGGCACGGTAGAGCGGCAGCAGCGGCCCGGCCGGGCCCAACCTGGCGACGATCTCGGCGTCCGGGAGTTCGCGGTGCGAAGCGCACGCGGACAAAGCCAGGCAGGTCAGCAGCAAAAAGCGGGCGACATTCAGCCATGGCGCGAAGGCTCTTGTGCGCTCGGATTCACGAAACGGCATAGACTTTCGATTGCTCCTGGCGCGTGGCCGTTGTAGGCTACCACTGGTTTTTCCCTCTGTCATTGGGTGGTCTTGCGTGAACATTGCGCGTCGTGACGCGTTGCTGGCCGCAGTTGCGTGCACGTTGTTCGGACTGTCATCGGCGCGGGCCGCCGACCCCAGCAATCGCGTGCTTGTCGTCGGGGACTCCCAGGCGCAAGGGCTGGCCGGCGGGTTCCAGCGGCAGTTGCTGCGCGACCGGACCTGGCGGGTGATCGACCAGTCGCACATCTCCACCGGCCTGGTATCGTCGGTCCGCTTCGACTGGCCCGCGTCGGCACTCAGCATCGCGGACAAGGAGCGCGGGGCGGTGGCCGTCGTGATGTTCGGCGCCAACGACCGCCCGCCCATCCGGTCGAAAGGGGCGATCGACCCGCAGCGCGCGGACACATTCGCCGCCAGCTACTGTGCCCATATCCGAGCGGTGGCGGCCGGGTTGAAGCATGGTTGCCCCGAAGTGGTTTGGGTCGGGCACCCGATCGTCCGCGACCCCGTCTATGCCGAAGATATGGCCTTCCTGAACCAGCTATTCGAAGCCGAGGCCATCGCCTGCGGTGCGCGCTGGTTCCCGTCCTGGCCGTTGTTTGTCGATAAAGACGGCCAATATTCGGCCCATGGCAAAGCGCTCGACGGACAAACCGCGCGGCTGCGGGCCGACGACGGCGTGCATTTGACGCCCGCGGGGTACGATATTTTAGCCAATGCCTTGCTCCCCGAGGTGCGGTACGGCCTCGCGGGTCCGTTGACGCCCCCCACTTGATGGGCATCGGCGCGTGATTCCCTGCCTGATCCTGGGCGACAGCCTCGCCGTGGGCGTCGGGCACGCTCGGCCGGAATGCGTCGTCGTGGCGGAGGTCGGGATCAATTCGGCCCGCTATTTGCAGACGCTGCACGGCGCCCGTCATGCCAGAACGGTCGTGATCAGCCTGGGCGTCAACGACTCCCTGGACATCGAAACCGAGCAGAACCTGCGCCGGCTGCGGCATGGCGTATCGGCGGCGGCGGTCTACTGGCTATTGCCCGGCGTTCACCCCGTGGCGCGCGACGCCGTGCGCGATATCGCCAAGGAATTCGGCGACAAAGTCATCGATGTCGCGCCGCTGACCGGTGCCGACCATGTTCATCCGGACCGAACGGGATATGCGAAGCTGGCGTCGCTGACCCGGCGGGGCGGGGGCGGCAGCGTGCCGACCTCGGCCTACAATGCCTTTCCGCCGCGCAACATCGCGTACAACGATTTTGCGGTGCGGGAGGTGCCCGGGGTCAAAATTTGGCGTGGACCGTACGAGTTGAACGGTCTGCCTGTGCCTCCGACACCGCCGAAGGTGCCGCCGCGTTAAGCGTCAGCGTCGGGTAGTGTCCGGCCGCAAGCGCATCCAGGCTCGGCGCTGGCAGCCGAAGGGCCACCGCGTAACGCCACGATGCGGCCAGGGCGTCGAACAGAAATGCGCGCAGCACCGGGCTGGGCACTGCCTCGATAAACATCACGGGATCTCCGCCATCGTTCACGGCCGATACCCAGCGCTTCATCGCCCCCTGACCCTGCCCGTAGGCGGACAGCAGCCGCAACAAATCGCCATGAATATCGCGATCGTCCGCGAGCGCGAGCAGATACCGTTGCCCAACCGATAGGTTGATCGCGGGTTCCGCCAGCCGGCCGGTTTGATTGGCGGTAAGCGCACCGATGCCTCGGGCGGTGTTGGGCATGATTTGCATCAGGCCGCGCGCGCCGAGGCTGGATACGACATCGGGCCGGAAATTCGATTCGTGATGCACGATACCGTACACCAGCGTGGGATCGACGACGAAGCCGCCATCTGGCCGCAAATGAGGCGGCGCCTCTTGATCGGCGATTGCCGGTTTCGTGCTATAGCCGGTGCGCAGTTCGTCCGCGAAGCGCGGCATTCCAGCGGTATTCGCAACGACAACCAGAAGCCCGTTCAGCGATGGTTCCGTTTCCAAATCGAGAGATAATGCCCGCAGCTCATCCTCGGCGCGCTGCTCTTCGCCAACCTGCAGCAAGCCGAAGGCCCGGCGCGCCCGCGGAATGGACAGCAGCCGGTCGAAATCGATCGCGCCAAGTGTCCGTTCCGATATCGGATCAGTGTCGAAGGCGTGGATCAAACCGAGCTTCCGGCGCGCGATGCGGCCGTAAAATGTGTCATGCCCCAACGCTGCCCGGCGTAACCACAGCGACGTTTCGCCGGGTTGGCCGTCGGCTTCATTGGCGCGCGCCATCCAATAGGCAGCGGCGGACCGAATGGCCCCGGTTTGGGCCGTTTCGTAAGCCGCCATAAAAAAGGACGCTGCGGTTGGCCGATCGTTTTGGCGCCATGCCGCCAGCCCGGCGGCCAGCATATCGTCGGGCGCGCGTCCCCGGTCGGCGGATTTTACAAGGATTTGACCTGCGGCAATGGCGTCCGCATCCCGGTTACGCAGAAATAAGGCACGAATAGTGCTTGGTCCCGGGCCCACACCGGTGCGCTTTACGGGCGGGCGGTTGGCTGCGTCGGCCTTCAGGGAGCTGGCGAATGGCGCGATGCGGCGCAGGCGGGCGGCAATCGCGGCGCCGTCTGCCTGGTCGCCGAATCGCCGCAGCCACGCAACCAATTGATCCGCGGATGGCCGGAAATTCGGATGCAGATAGCGCGCGGCCAAGATCGGCCCCGCCATCCAGTCAGCACTGACATATGTCAATTCCCGATCGGCATCGGCGATTGCGCCATTCGCCTGCAAATAAAGAATGTGTTTAACCAGGGCCACGTCGCTGGGCGACAATGGACGCGGGAAATCGATCCGATCGCTACCCGGCAGGACCAAGCGTGGTATTGCCATGGCGGTTTCGTCGTTCGTTTCAGCAACTCGTTGTGCATAGGCTAATGATATACAGCTCGTGACCATTAACACGGTACAGAGCATATAAATGCCATAGTTCACGAGCCAGCTGTCGATGCGCCGTCTCTTTCGCATTTGGCGTTCCTACACGCCGATATTCGGTATTGCAAGTCTCTTGTGAAGATGCCGTGAAACGCTTTGACAAGGCGCACAATTACGGCGTATTCATGGCAGAATTGGCATTGGGGGTGCTCCGGTAATTTGTCTAACCAGTGCATTACATTAAGTTACATTATGGTTTGGCAATAAGTCGGTCGCATTCCGAGATTTGTGGAAGATTCATATTCTGATCGAAGTTCGCGGGCGTACATACTGAATTTTCGGCAAATATGGCCAACACACCCGGTTTCGCCCGCCGGCACGCAGGTACGGATAACAAATCGGGCTTCCCGCCCGCCGGGAACGCTGGCATCTTCCGGCCGTGCCCCGGCTCCTGCGTCTTACCCTCACCGACTTTCGGAACTATGCCGCCCTGACCTGGCGTCCGTCCGCCATGATCGGCGTGTTCGCCGGCCCCAACGGCACCGGCAAGACCAACCTCCTGGAGGCCGTCTCCCTGCTGGTTCCGGGTCGCGGATTACGGGCTGCCCGTAATGCCGACCTCCCGCGCATCGGTGGCGCCGGCGGCTGGGCGGTGGCTGGGCGGTTCGAGACCGAAGATGGGGAGCACGACATCGGCACCGGCACCGCGCCGGACGGCCCCCACGATCGCCGCGTCTTCCGCCTGGACGGCGCCGCGCCCCGCAGCCAGGCGGAGATTGCCGCCCGTATCGCCGCCGTCTGGCTCACCCCGCAAATGGATCGGCTGTTCCTGGAGGGTCTGTCCGGCCGCCGGCGCTTCCTCGACCGCCTGGTTTGGGCCTTGGAGCCCGGCCACGCCCGGGAAATGGCGGCGCACGACTCCGCCATGGGCAACCGCAACCGCCTGCTGGCGGAGGGTCGGCACGACCGAGCATGGCTGGCGGGGCTGGAGGATGCCATGGCTCGGCATGCCGTCGCCGCCACCGCGGCGCGGTCCGCCCTGGTCGCCCGTCTCAACGCCGCTTTGGCCAGCGGGGTCGCGGGGGCCTTCCCCGTCGCCCACATCGCACTGGCCTGCCCGATCGCCGAACGCCTGGCGGCTGTGTCGGCACTGAAGGTCGAGGATTGGCTGCGCGCCTCCCTGGAAGCCAACCGGCAGCGGGATGCTGCCGCGCATTCCGCGGTTCTGGGCGCGCATCGCAGCGACATGGCGTTGACCGACGCGGCCTCCGGCACCCCGGCGGCGCTGGCCAGCACCGGGGAGCAGAAAGCGCTGCTGATCGGCGTCATCCTCGGGCACGCCGTGCTGATCGCGGAAACCCGTGGATTTCCGCCGATTCTGCTGCTGGATGAGCCGGCGGTGCATCTCGATCCCGCCCGGCGGGCGGCGCTGTTCGGCGCATTGATCGGGCTGCGGGCGCAGACCTTGATCACCGGCACCGACGCTGAGACTTTCGCCCCCCTCGGCAGCCACGCGGAAATGCTGCGAACTGGCGATGGGACGCTGTACCCCCTGTCCTAAACCTGCTGTAGATGCTAATGTTGAACGCATCCCATTCAGTCACGGAGTAACCCTTCGGCATGTCCGATTCCGCCGACGCGCCCCTCGATTCCGAACCCGACGCCTACGACGCCGCATCGATCTCCGTGCTCAAGGGGCTGGACGCCGTGCGCCGGCGGCCTGGCATGTATATCGGGGACACCGATGACGGCTCCGGTCTGCATCACATGGCGTTCGAGATCATCGATAACGCGGTCGATGAGGTCCAGGCCGGCTACGCCACCCGCTGCGAGCTGACCCTGAACGGCGACGGCAGCGTGACGGTGCGCGACGACGGCCGCGGCATTCCGACCGACATCCACCCGGAAGAAGGCATCTCGGCGGCCGAGGTCGTGCTGACCAAGCTGCACGCCGGCGGCAAGTTCAACCAGAACTCTTACAAGGTGTCCGGCGGCCTGCACGGCGTCGGCGCGGCGGTGGTGAACGCCCTGTCGGAATGGATGGAAGTCCGTATCTGGCGCAACGGCGTGGAGCATATGATCCGCTTCCAGCACGGCGACGCGGATGCGCCTTTGGCGATCGTCGGCCCCTCCGACCGTGGTAACGGTACGGAAGTAACCTTCAAACCCAGCACCGGCACCTTTACCAAGACAGAATTCGATTTCGCGCTGCTGGAGCGGCGGATGCGGGAGCTGGCGTTCCTGAATTCCGGCATGACCATCGTGCTGCGCGACGAACGCCACGTGCCGGCGGTGGAAAGCATCATGCGCTACGATGGCGGCCTGATCGCCTTCGTGGAGTATTTGGATCGCGCCAAAAGCGCCGTGTTCACCCCGCCCATCAGCCTGAAAACGCCGGCCGAGCAGGAAGGCATACGGGTGGAATTCGGCCTTTCGTGGAACGACAGTTTCCACGAGACCATGCTGTGCTTCACCAACAACATCCCGCAGCGCGACGGCGGCACGCATCTGGCGGGCTTCCGCCAGGCTCTGACCCGCGTGGTGACCAAATACGCGGAAGGCATGGGCAAGAAGGAAGGCTTGGCCCTGGTTGGTGAGGACATGCGCGAGGGCATGACCGCCGTGCTGTCGGTGAAGGTGCCGGACCCGAAATTCTCCTCCCAGACCAAGGACAAGCTGGTCAGCTCCGAGGTTCAGCCGGTCGTGCAGGCCGCCGTGGCCGACGCCGTGTCGCACTGGTTCGAAACCCACCCGCGCGAGGCCAAATCCATCATCCAGAAGGTGATGGACGCCGCCGCCGCCCGTGAAGCCGCCCGCAAGGCCCGCGAACTGACGCGGCGCAAGGGCGTGCTGGATATCTCCACTTTGCCGGGCAAGCTGGCCGACTGCCAGGAACGCGACCCCGCCAAGTGCGAAATGTTCATCGTCGAGGGCGACAGCGCCGGCGGCTCCGCCAAGCAGGGGCGCGACCGCAAGTTCCAGGCGATCCTGCCGCTGAAGGGCAAGATCCTGAACGTCGAGCGTGCCCGCTTCGACCGCATGCTGGGTTCGCAGGAAATCGGCACGCTGATCACCGCGCTTGGCACCGGCATCGGCCAGGGGCCGGTGGAGCAGGGTGGGTTCTCCATCGAGAAGCTGCGCTACCATCGCATAATCATCATGACCGACGCGGACGTGGACGGTTCCCACATCCGCACCCTGCTGTTGACCTTCTTCTTCCGCCAGATGCGGGAACTGATCGAGCGCGGGCATCTGTATATCGCCCAGCCGCCGCTCTATCGCGCCAAGCGCGGCAACGACGAGCGGTATCTGAAGGACGATTCCGCCATGGAGACGTACCTGCTGGACAAGGCTTTGTCGGGTGCTCGGCTTAGCTACTGCGATGGCGATGTGTTCGAATCCGACGAATTGCAGCGCGAGGTGCGGCTGCTGCGGGAGGCCACGCTGAACCTGCGTCGCCTGTCGACCGTGATCCCGACGTTCCTGCTGGAACAGGCGGCGATCGCGGGGGTGCTGACGTCCGACAGTATCAAGGCCACCGAGCGGGCGCCTGCTTTGGCGGCTCGGCTGAACGCGGTGTCCTTGCCCACCGAACGCGGCTGGCTGGTGAACGCCGATCACGGGCTGATCATCTCCCGCACCGTGCGCGGCGTGGTGGAGAAATACTCCCTGGAACCATCCGCCATGCGTAGCGCCGAGGCGCGCTGGCTGGCGGATCGCGCCGAGACGCTGGCCAAGCGGTTCGCCGAACCGGCGAAGCTGAAGCTGGACTCGCAGGAGCCGACCGTGGCGGGGCCGGCTTCCGCCTACGACCGCATCCTGGCCTATGGGCGGCGCGGGCTGTCGTTCCAGCGGTTCAAGGGGCTGGGAGAGATGAACCCAGACCAGCTGTGGCAGACCACGCTGGACCCGTCGGTTCGGTCGCTGTTGCAGGTGAAGGTGGCGGACTCGGAAGACGCGGCGCAGGTGTTCAGCACTTTGATGGGCGATGTGGTGGAGCCTCGGCGGGACTTCATCGTGGGGAACGCGTTGAAGGTTGCGAATTTGGACGTTTAACAACGGGGCCTATAACTCCCAAAATGGGATAAATTTCGAAAGAGGCCGCCTTGAGGGTCGTATCGCTGAGGCTCTTGAAGGATTGCTGGGAGAGGCCTGGAAACTCCGGCTTCGAACAAGCTGCAACGCGACAATTATGGGGGCCGCTCATCGACAATTAAACTGGCCAATTTGGGCAGTCGTCGAGTAGCGATATGAACGCTACTTTTATGATTGTCGTTTGGCAAGAGGGCGCCTTGGCGACAATTACGT
>CAIYDT010000243.1 GCA_903924985.1 uncultured Acetobacteraceae bacterium | reverse complement strand
GCACATATGGCCTCCCCGTACAAGTCTAAAGAATGATATTACATGGCTACGTTTGAGAGGGGTTCCACGCGATGATTCGAGTCTTTTCAGGGACTTGATGTAACGCGAAGACGGAAGCTCGGCATAGTTCGTCGGCGTGCGGCTTTCCGCTGCCGCGACGCTGGCCAGCTCATGGCGCGACTCGACCGATGTCATAGGCGTCCGGGAATGTTGGAGGTCTCGAAGAAAACGCCCACGATAACCGGCGGCATGGTGGTGCTGTAGGTAATCCAGTATCGTCCCGACTTGAGCCAGCCCCGGTCTGGCCGGGTCAGCTGCGGGAAGGGCCGAGGTGCGGCCAATCCGGCGGAAGGATCCCGCTCAATCTGCCGTTCAGCTTGTTCGAGCGCGGTCAAAAGACCTCGAGCCGCTCCGTGGCGCTTCCGTTCCTCATAGTACAGCAACAGGGCGTCAACCTGCCGCAGCGCTTCCGGCGTATATTCAATCAATCGTCGGACTTATCTCGCGCTTCGCGCCGCCGGCCCGCTTCTCGTCCATCCGAGCGATGGACTCCCTGATACGGCGATGCACGACGGCCGCCGGCACGGTTAACCCGGCGGCAAGTTCTGCGTCGCTTCTGGCGAGCGCTTCAAGCCACTCGGCCGGAACCGGGCGCGCGATGGGGGCGATCTCGTTCATGACCTGCCCAGGGTCGGTCTTTTCCGCGTCCAGAGCAAGCCAATTCAACGTAACCGCCCCGTCGCTGAACTGGCAAACGGTCGCGCCAGTTTGGTAGGCTACCGCATGTCCGCACTCTCACCCCGTGAATCCGAATTCACCGCCACCGAGGAAGCCGAGGCCCACGACCGGTGGTTCCGGGCCAAGGTCGCCGCCGCCATGGCCAGCCAAGGCCCAATGATCTCCCATGCCGAGGTCATGGCAACGATGAAAGCGCTGATCGAAAGCAAGCGGCATGCTGCCTCCGATACTAACCCCTGAGGCACGCAATGATCGTTCACGATCCTCGGCTACATCTCGGATCGGAACCGCGCCGCCGCCGAACGCCTCCACGCCGCGATCGAATACACCGCGGACCAGCATTTATGACGACTCTTCCTGTGAGGCGGCACGGCCAACCGTCATCGTCGGACCGCTCCCCCCTAAAACGCCCCCGCCCACCCATCCCGCCGAGGGTCCGACCCTGCCGCAAGCACGCCGTTGTCCATCACCCGGATCGCCTGCACGCTGCACGGCCCCTCCAGCGCCCCGACGCGGTGCAGCCGGTGGCCCAGCTTCTCCAACCCCGCCAGCACCTCCGTCCCGAACCCCGGTTCGATCGTCAGCCGCCCGTCCCCCTCATGCGGCCAATTGGCGCCCTGGCCGTGCTGGATGGACGTCCATCTCGGGGCCTCCAGCGCCGTTTGCGGATCGGCCCCGAGGTCCATCATCGACGTCAGCACTTGCAAATTCACCTGCACCTGGTTGTCGGCGCCGGGGGTGCCCTCCACCGCCCACAGCCGGCCGTCCTTGAACACCATCGGCGCGTTCATGGTGTGGCGGACGCGCTTGCCGGGGACCAGGCGGTTGGCGTGGCCCTCGGCCAGATGCCAGTAGGCCATGCGGTTGTTCAGCAGCACCCCGGTATCCCCCGCCGTCACGCCGGACCCGAAGCCGGAGTTGATGCTCTGGATGCCCGACACGGCGTTCCCCGCGCTGTCCACCACGCAGAAATAGGTCGTGTCGCCAGCGGCCCGTTCCGGCTCCGCCAGCGCGATCTCGGCCGAGCGGGACAGGTCGATCGAGGCTGCCAGAGCATCGGCGTTGGCGTCCGACAGCAGCCGGTCCAGCGGCACATCCCCGAAATGCGGATCCGTGCCATAGCGCTCCCGGTCCTGGAAGGCGCGTTTCTTGGCCTCCACCAGGACGTGGATGCGCTGCACCGGGTCCAGTGCGGCGAAATCGAAACGTTCCACGATCTTCAGCATTTGCAGATGCGTGAAGCCGGTGGAATTGGGCGGGGTCTGCGAAACGCGGAAGCCGCGGTAATCCACGGCGATGGGGTCCACGACCTCATGCCGGCATTCCGACAGGTCGCGCTCGTCGACCAGCACCCCGGCTTCCTTCATCCCGGCGGCCAGACGCCGAGCCAACCGGCCTCGGTAGAAGGTTTCAATCCCATCGGCGGCGATTTCCTCCAGGGTGCGGGCCAGGTCGGACTGCACGATCAGAGACGCGAGCGGTGGTTCGCCTTGTGCAAGCCCGGCCAGGAACACCGCGTGGCTGCGGCGGTCGGCGGCGACCACCGAGCGCACGTCCCGCACGAAGTGGCGGTAGTGGTGGGTGGCGGGGAAGCCGTCTCGCGCGTGCTCGATCGCCGGGGCGCAAAGGCGGGCCCAGGGCAGGGTCCCGTGGGCGGCGTGCAGGGCGCCGATGCCGGCCAGGAAGCCTGGGGTTGAGACACTTAAAGGCCCGCGCACGGAGATGCCTTTGGCCTTGAAGCGTTCGGGCGTCGCCGCGCGGGGGGCCGATCCGGTGGCGTTCCAGCACTTTGTCGTGCCCTGGTGGTGCACCTGGTAGAACCCGTCGCCGCCGAGGCCGGACATCATCGGCTCCACCACGCTCAGGGTCAGGGCGATGGCGGCGGTAGCGTCCACGGCGTTGCCGCCCTCCCGCAGGGCATCCAGGCCGGCTTGCGTCGCCAGCGGGTGGTTGGTCCCGACGGCGCCTTTTCGGCCCATGATCAATGTGCGGTAGGTGCGGGATGGCAGGTACATGGCGGCCTCCGGGTGGCGATCCCCCACCATAAGCCGCTGGTTGGGCTTGGAAAGTGCCGCGGATTGGCGTTTGTTACCCGCATGCGACAGGTGGCGCTGACCAGCGAGACCGATTGGGCCGGGTGGCGCGCGGCGACACGCGCGCTGGTGCTGGCCGGGGTTGAGCCGGGGGACGTCGGCTGGGTGGTCGGCGGCCCTGCTGAACCGCTGCCGGAGGCGACGGGCGGTTTCAACGTGCCTCGGGCGCTTGTCGCACTGGCCGGGGTGGCGATCCAGGCGCGGGAACCCGAACGTTTCGGCCTGCTGTACAGCTTGGTGTGGCGGGCACATGGCGGGGAGCCGGTGCTGGATCTGCCGGACGATCCGGACCTGAATTTGGCCCGCCGGTTGGCGCTTTCCGTGCGGGCGGATGCCCATCGTATGCGCACCCATCTGCGGTTCATGCCAGCGGGGGAGGGGCTGCTGGGGTGGTACGCCCCGGCGCATTACGTGCTGGAGGCCAATGCCCAACTCATCGTGCGGCGCTTCCCCTCCCGCCCGCTCATGATCGTGACGCCGGATGCCAGCGCCCATTGGGATGGAACGTCGTTGCGGTTTGGTGGCGGCCTGGCGCGGGCCGACGACGACGAGACGTTGCGAGCCTGGTGGGAGATGCATGCGGATGTGATTCTGGCCGATGCGCGGGAGGGCACCGCGGTGCCCGAAGCCGAAGACCTCGACGAATCCCCCCGTCCTCCGGACCGCCCCGCGCTCGGACCCGTGGTGTTTCCCGTTATGGCCGACCCCGGATTAGTCGCCGCCCGGCGGGAGGCCGCGGGCTGCGAACGCTGCGACCTGTGCGACGCCGCCACCCAGACCGTGTTCGGGGAGGGGCCAGCGGACGCGCTGGTCCTGTTCGTGGGCGAACAGCCAGGCGACCAAGAGGACGTCATCGGCCGCCCCTTCGTCGGCCCCGCCGGCCAATTGCTGGATCAGGCGCTGGAGGAAGCCGGCATCGACCGCCGCGCGATCTACATCACCAACGCGGTCAAGCACTTCAAGTTCACGCTGAGGGGCAAGCGCCGCATCCACGTCGCCCCCAGCCCGGAGGAGATCGCCGCCTGCGGCATATGGCTCGACACCGAACGCGTCCGCATCCGCCCCAAAGTGCTGGTGCTGATGGGGGGCAGCGCGGCACGCGGCGTGCTGGGGCGCCCGGTGGCGGTGACACGCGAGCGGGGACAGGCGATGTATCTGCCGGACGGCCAGTTGGTGTTCGTGACGGTGCACCCGTCGTATTTGCTGCGCGTGCCGGAGGGGGCGGCGCAGGAGCGTGAATACCAGGCGTTCGTGCGGGATTTGGCGGCGGTCAGGACTCTCCTGACCGCGTAGATCAGGGCCTACCCCCGCTGGATCAGCTCGATCGAGACGTTCTGCGGGGCAGTCAAAAACGCGATCGTCGTGCCGGGGCGGATTTGCTTCGGCTCCATGGTGAACACCACGCCCTTGGCTTTCAGCTCGGCGACCGCCTCGGCCATGTTGGTGACCGTCATGCCGAAGTGGTCCAGACCCATGTAGGGGGAGTTGGGGGCCTCACCGGCCTTGCCGGGTTCGGTCTGGGCGATGAACACCTTCTGGCCAGCCAGATTCAGGTCGATGCGGTTGGATCCATCGGCCATCTTGGTGCGTATAATCGCAGCACCGAGCTTGTCCTGATACCACTGGGCGGTTTCTTCGGGATTGGGGGTGCGCAGGTGGACGTGTTCCCAGGTGAAAGCAACCATGGTCGGTTTCCTCAAGTTGATTGAACGGGGGGTATTTGCCCACCGGTCGCGCGGCTGCACAATAGGCTATGCCGACCCGCACGCCCGAGATCACCGCGACCATGCTGCTCCAGGCTTACGGGATCGGCATGTTCCCGATGGCCCGTTCGCGGGACGATCCCCGGCTGATCTGGCTGAACCCGAAACAGCGCGGCATCCTGCCGCTGGACGGGTTCCATCTGCCGCGTCGGCTGCTGCGGACGGTGCGGTCGGGCGCGTTTGAGGTGACATGCGATCAGGATTTCATGGGGGTAATCGCGGGCTGCGCCACCCCGACTCCGGACCGGACCGACACCTGGATCAATGGTGAGATCGTGCGCCTGTTCGGGGAGCTGTTCGTGCAAACCCATGTGCACACGGTGGAATGCCGGCTAGGCGGTCAGCTGGTCGGCGGGCTGTATGGCGTGTCGCTAGGCGGGGCCTTTTTTGGGGAGAGCATGTTCAGCTTCGCCACCGATGCCTCCAAGGTGGCGCTGGTGCACTTGGTGGCGCGTTTGCGGCTGGGCGGGTTCGTGCTGCTCGACACCCAGTTCATCACCGGCCATCTGATGACCTTCGGCGCCAAGGAAATTCCCCGCGATGACTACAAGGCTCGGCTTGCCGTCGCGGTGGACACGCCCGCCGAGTGGCTGCCGTTCCCGGATCCGGACGCGCTGGCGGCGGAGTTCCTGGCGATCGCGGGCAAGCTCCCACGTAACGTCTGCCATCCCAGCGGGTCAGAAGGGCGTATCGAGGAGACCAGCAGATGATCGTTCCCTGGAGAGACCGCCGCGGCCAGTTCCTGCCCTTGAAGGCGGCGGTGTTCGCCTCCGCCTTCGCGCCGGCGATCTGGTACTTCGCTTGGTGGATCATGGGGGAGGCCGGCGGCCGCCCGGTGACCGAGGCCGTCCAGGGCGCCGGCCTGTGGGCGATCCGGTTCTTCCTGGTCTCCCTCGCCATCGCCCCGGCGGCGCGCATGCTGCAATGGCCGGGGCTGCTGCTGGTGCGGCGCATGGTGGGGCTGACGGGGTTGGCATACGGGCTGGCGCATTTGTTCTTCTATACGATGGACCAGATGTTCACCCTCGGGATCGTGGTCAGCGAGATTTTGCTTCGGTTCTATTTGACCATCGGCTTCGTGGCGTTGCTGGGGTTCTCCGCGCTGGGGGTTACCTCCACCAACGGGACGATCAAGCGCATGGGGCGGTGGTGGAAGCGGCTGCACACTCTGGCCTACCCGCTGATCGCGATGGGCGTGTTCCACTACTTCATCCAGTCCAAAGCCAACGTGTCGGAACCGGTATTCGTGGCGGGGCTCTACGTATGGTTGATGCTGTGGCGGGTACTGCCGATGGCGTGGCAGCGCGGCGTGGCGGTCTACCCGGCGCTGGCGCTGGCGGCGGGACTGGCGACGGCCGGGATCGAGTCCGCGTGGTACGGTCTGGCGACACGCATCGACCCGTGGCGGGTGCTGGCGGTGAACGAGACGCTGAATTTCGGCCTGAGGCCGGCGCACTACGTGCTCGTGGCCGGGGTGGTCGTGGTGGCACTGGTGGTTGGGCGGCGGGTTGCTGGACGGTTTGGACGGTCGTCCGGCCGGATTGCCGCTCAGCCGACCTGAGGCTTGACTCTGGGGGGCACACCCCCTATCCACCCGCCTCCGTTTGCCTGGATGAAGTGTGTATCATGCGAGTGAGAAACAGCCTGAAGTCGGCCAAAGTGCGCGACAAGAACTGCCGCGTGGTGCGCCGCCGCGGGCGGGTCTACGTGATCAACAAGAAAAACCCGCGGATGAAGTGCCGCCAGGGTTGAGGTTGTTGACGCCCATTCGCCGGGCGTAGCGTCTCCCGACACCGAAACGCCGGGCTGATGCCGTAGCATCCGCCCGGCGTTTCGTGTGTACTGCTATCTGCTCGGATCGATCAGCACCTTCGCGTGCGCGCCCGGCCGTCGCAGCGACTCGAACGTCTCCGGTACCGCGTCCAGGCCGATGACGCCGGAGATCAGCGGCGCCGCGTCGATCTGGCCAGACGCCAGCATATCCAGCACCATCGCGAACTCGTCGCGCGTGTAGCCCAGCACGAATTGCAGCAGCAGCTCCTTGCGGATGGCGACGCGCGGCATGACCCGGTCTTCCACCCGGCACACGCCCACCACGATGATTCGCCCGTGCAAGGGCGCCACCCGCATGCACTGCGCCAGCACGCCCGGCACGCCCACGCACTCAAAGATGACCTCCGGCCCCTGCGCGGCATCCGCCGACGCGACTCCAACAGCGCCCAACCGCACCGCCAGCGCCCGCCGGTCCGCCCCAGGTTCCGCCACCATGACCTGCCGCGCTCCCGCCGCTCGGGCGAACACCAGAACCGCCAACCCGATCGGCCCAGCACCGACCACAAGCACGCGCATGCCCAGTAAAGACCCCGCCATCCGCACTGCGTGCAGCCCCACCGCGAGGGGTTCCGTCAGTGCCGCCAGGCGCAGGTCCAGCCCGTCCGGCACCTTGATCGCGTGGTGCGCCGGCATCGCCAGGTACTCCGCGTAACCCCCAGGCTCCGAGGCCGACAGCCCGATGATTCGGTTGCGCGGGCAGTGGATGCCCAGCCGGTCGCGGCAGCCGGCGCCGGAGGGGCGGCAGTCCTCGCACTCCCGCAGCGGCAGCCCGATCACGCGGTCCCCAATGGCGAACGCTGACGAGGCAGACTGCGTCACCACGCCCGCGTACTCATGCCCCAGTACGGTCCCCGCCTCCAGCGGCGTCGGGCTGGGCTCCGTCGCATGCAGGTCGGAGCCACAGATGCCGCAAAAAGCAACTTTCAGCACGATATCGCCGGGCTGGGCGATGGGGGTCTGCCGGTCCTCGATGGCGAGGGGTTGTCCCTCGGCCTTGAATACGATGGCGCGCATGGCGGTGATCCTATCGGTTGGCAGCCTGGAATGCCTGGTACAACGCCGTCAACGGTTGCAGGGGCTGCGCATAGGGGATGTCCCGTGTTCGGGGGGCAAAAAACCGGCCCTCCAGGCGAGGGGCGGCGACCAGATTCCCGTACGATGCCCAAAGCTGCTGGTGCAAGCGCTCGAGTTCCGGCTGATCGTCGGATTGGCTCCAAAACGACGGAAACACGATGCCCGCGGTTTCCAGGGCCGGACGCAGCGCGTGGAAGACGCGCTGCAGGTAAGTGGTTCCAGTCTTGTGCGCGCCTATATGAAGCGTGAAACGCGGCACCAGTCACACGCCGACCATCTGCCGCCACAGCCCCCAGAACCCTCGCACCGCGGACTCGGTCGCTCGGGTTTCCTGGCTTGCGGTACCGGAGCCGCCCATTTCCAGGATCGACTCCCTGTCCGGCGTCGAGGCTATGCCGCGTTCGACGAAACCGCCGACGCAGCCGTCCTCCATGGACACATACCCGGCCGGTCCGCCGAGGTTCAAATGCCGCAACCGGCGGGCACGCATCTCCGGCGTGTCGTCGGTGTAGCCGAAATAGATCCATTCCAGGTTGGTGCGATCGACCCCGTCCGGCGTAAAGAACCGCAGCGCCATGGCATTCTGGGTCTTCTGCACCACGAAATTGGGAAACACCGTTACGATGTGCTGGCGGATACGGTCGGGGTGCTCATCCACCACGTCCAACATGCATTCATCTTCCAGGTGGAACCCGTCGTCGACGGAACGAATGCCAGCATAGGCCTGGTCGGTCGTTTCGGTTGGCGCGATGGTGGAGGACACGCTGTTGCCGCCATTGGGGCTGACGATCAGCCCGCCGCCCTGGCTGAGCCGGTTGATCTTGAACGTCGCGAAGAACAGATGCAGCAGCGACGCGTGGTAGGAGTCCCGCACATTTTCCGCATACATCTTCCAGTTGTTCGGCAGCACCTGGGTGAAGCGGCCAATGATCTCCAGTTGCCGACCACCGATCACGCGCTCCATCCGCGGCGGTACCTCCGCCCCGATATAGGTTTCGATGTCGGGCGTGTCGGCCGAGAATGTGCCGAACACCAAACCGAACAGCGTGGTCACCCGAAGCTTGCGCGGCCCGTGATCCTCCATCCGGAAGCTGGCATCCATGCCGCCCTTGCCATTGACCCCGTGCCGAAAAGCAATGGAAGCAAGATTGCCCCGCAGATCGTAGCGCCACGCGTGGTAGACGCAGTGGAAATCCTTGGCCCCGCGCCCGGCATCGTCCAGGCAAATGAGCGCCCCCCGATGCGCGCACCGGTTCTCGAACGCTGCGATGGTGCCGTCAGTATCCCGAGCAACCACCACGGGCATGTACCCCACCACCGTGGCACGCCAATCGCCGGGGTTGGGGATTTCGGACTCTAAACACAGATAATTCCACACCGCCCCTTCGAAAACCCGCTGCTGCTCGGTCTGGAGCAGATCCTTGTCCTGGTAAACCCAGAACGGGACGCGCGTCAGACCGTGCGGCCACGCGGTCACAGAAATGGTGTCGTTGGGCATGGCGGCAAACTCCCCTCCACCGTCATGCTCGGGTCAACCCATTCCATGACGAATTAGGAACAAATCACATCGTATTTTGCATATCCCCGTCGACGCACATCGTCTGGCCGCTGATCGTGGTCCCGAACGGGCTCGCCAAGTACAGCGCCATGTTCGCGATGTCCTGCTGCGTCACGAAGCACTTCAAACTCGTCACGGCCACGGTGCGCTCAGTCATTTCGTTTTCAGAAATACCTGCCGCCTCCGCCTTGGCCTTGATCACCGCCCTTATGCGCGGGCCATCGACCGGCCCCGGCAGAATGGCGTTGACCCGGATCCCGTCGCCACCGAGTTCGATCGACAGCGATTTGGTGAACCCCACCACGCCCCACTTCGCCGCCGCATAGGGCGCGCGCAAAGCAAACCCGAACCGCCCAGCCGCCGAACTCAGGTTGACGATGGCGCCGCCGCCATTCGCCCGCAGCGCCGGGATCGCCCGCCGCGCGGTATGGAACATGCTGGCGAGGTCGATGCGCAGCGTGGCATCCAGCTCCTCCGGCGTGACGTTTTCGACGGTGGCGGTCGGACCCGCGATGCCGGCGTTGTTCACCAGCACGTCCAGCCCGCCCAGATGCTTGACCGCGGCATCGACGAATGCCTCGCAGTCGGCGACGACCCCCGCATCAGCGCGCATACCTGGGTATCCGCACGCATCCAGCGCCCGCTGGTCCACGTCGGATACGAACACCGACGCCCCGCAGGCGGCGAAACTATCCGCCATCACCTTGCCGATGCCGTTGGCCCCGGCGGAGATCGCCACCCGGTAGCCGCCAAGGTCCACCGTCAACGGTGTACGCGCGCCTGAGATCATGAAGTCTGCCTAACGAAGGGAGTTGACGATTTGCCGGTAGGCTTCCTCGGGGAAGGCCTTCATCGACGTCGTTCGGACATACCCAAGCTGCCCCAGCATCAGCGTAAACCTGGCGGCGACGGCATCGTCGGGGGCGTCGTAGATGCCGACCATGTCGTGCTGCCCCATGGTCATGTAGAGCGAGCGGACGGTGCCCCCCATCTCCTCCAGCATTTTCTTGGCGGTATCGACCCGTTTTGGGCCGTCGTTGATGGCCTTCAGGCCTTGGTCGGTCCAGTTGGCCAGCATGACATAGGTCGGCATGGCACCCATCCTCGGTTGGAGACGGGCGCACTATGACCCAAACGCGCGCGTTGTTACAGGGCCGGGTGCGGAGGTTAAGACTTCGGTGCGTAGGCGGCGGATCCAGGCCTCCCGGTGCGCGGTGTCGTGCTGGTGCAGATAGGATTGTGCCATTGGCGGCAAGGCCTGTTTGACCGTTCGGCGCGCCATACCCATCGCCGCCGGGATGGCGCGCAATGTTTGCGCCGGCAGCCCGTTCCGCAGCCCCTTGAGCAGGTAACCGCCGACCCGTGGGGTCAGCGCCAGCCACCCGATACCGTATTTGCGTTCGATATAGAGGCGATTGCGAACGAAATGGAACCACCGGTCGCCGGACCAGACAACGCGCCGTTCGGCGCTGACCTTGTGGCGAACCACCAGGTCGCCGCGGTAGCGCACCCGCCAACCTCGAGCGATGGCGCGGAGGGAGAGATCGTATTCCTCCCAGCAGAAAAACAGCGCGGGATCGTAGCCACCGGCCTCGTCCCAGGCGGTACGGCGGATCGCATGGCCGGCGCCGACGAACGTGGTGGTAAGGAAGCTGCCTCCCGAGCGGGGCAGCAAGGATCGTGGATACCCCCAGGAGGTCATGTCGTCTCGTCCGGTCTCGAAATTCACGATCCGGCAACCGATCGCGGCCAGGTCCGGTTCGGTGTCCAGCGCCGCGACCATTCCAGCCAGCGTGTCGGGGCCGGCGAATTCCGCATCGTTGTCGAGGCCGACGATCGTCCGCCCATGCCCGAAGGCGCTGGCCCGATTGCGCCCTTCTGCCACGCCCAGATTGCGATCCGACCGCAGCAGCGTGGCGTCGCTGCGTCCGGCCACCATCGCTTCCAGCCACACCAGATTTTCCGCCATCGATCCTTGATCGAGGATGGTCACATGCCGGCTTACCCCCGTCTGCGCGAGCGCTGACCGGATCGCATCCACCGTCTCCTCCAGCCGGTCGAGCGCCAGGATAACGACGTCGGCGTCATAGTCGCCCGATGGGGGGTGCGGCGCGCCCGCGACGTGCCGGATCACAGCTCCCCCCGCACCGGCGGGATCGCCAAATACGCCAACCGCTTCATCTCCTTCCGGCCGCGGGACACGACATCCAGCACCAGTCCGCAGCCCAGCGACAAAAACCCCAGCAGCACCAGCCCGGTCGCCAGCACCGCCGTGGGAAGCCGAGGCACCAGCCCGGTTTGCAGGTACTCCGTCACCACCGGCAGCCCCAGCCCGAGCCCGGCGCCCAGCAGCAGCAGCATCACGCAGGCGAAGGACTGCAGCGGCCGCTCCTGCTCGATCAGCGTCAGGATGGCCCGCAGGATGCGCAGCCCGTCGGCGACGGTGTTCAGCTTGGATTGCGACCCCGCCGGACGGCCACGATAGGCCGTGCGCACCTCCCGCACCGGCATATTCAGCGCCAGAGCATGCACGGTGAGCTCGGTCTCGGTTTCGAACCGCGCCGCCAGCGCCGGGAACGACTTCACGAAGCGGCGGCTGAACACACGGTAGCCGGAGAGCATGTCGCTGATGCCGCTGCCGAACACCAGTTGTACCATCCCGGTCAGCGCCGCGTTGCCCACGCGGTGGCCCATGCGGTACGCACCGGTCTCGGTCGGGATGCGCGCCGCGCTGACCATGTCGAGCTGCCGCTCCAGCAGCAGCCTTAGCATCCCCGGCGCGGCGGCGGCATCGTAGGTGTCGTCGCCATCCACCAGAATGAACATGTCGGCGTCCACGTCGGCGAACATGCGGCGGACCACATGGCCTTTGCCCTGCAACGCCTCCTGCCGCACCACGGCGCCGGCGGCACGCGCCTCCAGCATGGTGCGGTCGGTGGAGTTGTTGTCGTAGACGTAGACCGTTGCGTACGGCAACACCGCCTGAAAGTCGGCGACCACCTTGCCGATGGCGGTCTCCTCATTGAAGCAGGGGATCAGCACCGCCACGCTGGGTTGCGCCTTCCCCGACACCGGTAGCAGCCCCGGCACGGGGTCCACCCGCCAACCCGGCGTCGCCTTGTGCGGCACCGCGGCCTCGGCCAGTGCCTCCAGGTTCAGACGTTCGATCGTTTCCGACATCGCGGCCCCGCGCTCAGTAGGCGTTGAGCATGCGCGCCACCAGCGGGACGGTGCGCAGGATGATCAGCAGATCGAGACGTAGCGACCACGTCTCGATATATTCCATGTCGCTGGCGAGGCGCCCGAGCAGCTTCTGTTCGGTGTCGGTTTCCCCCCGCCAGCCGCGCACTTGCGCCAGCCCGGTCATGCCAGGTTTGACGCGGTGCCGCTCCGTGTAGTGCGCCACTACATCCTCGAACAATCGCCCGCCGGCGCGTGTCCCTGGTGCATGAGGGCGCGGGCCAACGACCGACATCTCACCCCGCAGCACGTTTAAGCACTGCGGCAGCTCGTCCAGGGAGGTTCGCCGCAACCACGCCCCGATGCGGGTGATGCGGGGGTCGTCGCGGGTGGCTTGCCGCATCTCTTCGGGCGAAGGCGCGTGCCGCATGGTGCGGAACTTCCACATCATGAATGGTTGCCCGTCCAGGCCGATGCGCCGCTGGCGGAACAGCGGGGGGCCAGGGCTGTCGAGGCAAATCGCCGACGCAATCACCAGCATCAGCACAAGCGATACCGCCAGCCCGACCAGCGCCAGGGCGGCGTCGATCCCCCGCTTGACGTGTAGCCGCCAGCCCGAAGGCGCCGGTGGCACATACAGCCGGGAAACGTACGAAATCGGATGGAACCCCGCGGCCCCTTCGGGCAACAGCATCCGGTCAGTGAATTTTCCATGGAAGTCGAACATGTGCCCACCGCTTGAATCGATTGCGATGGCCGCAGTGTTGGTGGGTAATGATTAGCAAAAGGTTAACGCAGCAGACGGGGGTATTCGCGATTCAAAATAATTTGCGAATTATGCGTGAACGCCGCGAACACACAACGAACCTGTTGCGCGGGACCCGACTCAGCGGAACACGACGCGCCGCGACAAATAGAAATTGACGAACATCCCGGCGATCGCTCCGGCGCTGGTCGCGATCACCGGCTGCTGGGCGGCGGCCGCCAGGAAAGTCACCAGCAACGCATAGGTACCCCGGTTCAGGGCGAATCCGATCAGGTTCACCGCCATGAACCGCCCCCACTGATGGTGCGCCTTCCCGCTGCCCTGGCCGCGGAAGGTCCAGACCCGGTTCAACACCCAATTGCCGCTCGCCGCGACGACATAGGCCACGAGGCCGGCCCCGTACAACCCCAGGGACCCGCGCAGCGCGTAAACGCAGGCAGTGTCGATCGCCAGCCCGATCAGCCCTACCCCCCCGAATTTCAGGAATTGCGCCAACGTCGCTGCCCGTTTGGCGGTCGTATACGCGCGAACCCCGCTCGGCAGGTGCTCGGTCAAACGGAGGATCAGGGCTTCCATGCGTGGCCTTATAGCGATGCTCCCCGTCCCGCGATAACCTGCCCCCATGACCGAACCCCGCACCCTCACCATCTATACCGACTTCAAGAGTCCCTACGCGTACCTGGCCAACGATCTGGCCTACGAGTTGGAGCGCGAGGTCCCGGTCCGGTTGTGCTGGCTACCTTATATACTGGACATCCCGCGGTACCTCGGTTCCGCCAAGGTCGATGCCGCCGGACAGGTGCTGGAGGAAAGCCGCAACCCTCACCAGTGGCGGCGGGTGCGTTACAGCTACATGGATTGCCGCCGGCAGGCCCGCAAACGTGGTCTGACCATCCGCGGCACCCAGAAAATCTGGGATTCCAGCCTCGCCGCCGCCGGCATGCTGTTCGCGCAACGACAGGAGGATGACGTCTTCCGCCGCTACATGGACTTGGTGTTCGAACGCTTCTGGCGTCGGGAGCTGGACATCGAGCAGGTCGAGGTCATCGCGGCGGTACTGGCGGAGGCTGGGTGCGACGCACGCGATTTCCCCTCCTGGGCCGAGGAGGGCCGAACCGAGGTCGCGGCGATCAGCCGAGCGGCGGAGGACATTGGGGTGTTCGGCGTGCCGACGTTTGTGCTGGACGGAGAGATTTTCTGGGGTCGCGAGCATCTGCCGGACATTCGGGCGATGCTGAAGGCGTGATCGCAAAGGCGGCGGAAGGCGCTTCGCTTTTCCGCCCTACAAGGTTGCCGATGCCGGAGAAGCGCCTTCCGCCGCTGCTTCGAGCAAGAAATTCTCCAATTTTAACGACTGAAGCCGCGCGTTCAAATCGGTCGACGCTGCCTGAAAGCCTGCCAGCCCCAACCGGTTCCGCGTTGTCGGGTCCCCGACATCGCGCATGGCATCGGCCAAAGCCGCTGCGTCCCCTGGGGGAACCAGCAACCCGGTCACTTTGTGCCTTATCGCTTCTGCGATACCGCCCTCATCCGAGCCGATCACGGCGCAGCCTTGTGCCATGGCCTCGGGCACGACGCTGGGCAGCCCTTCGGTGTCGCCGTTCGCGGCGATCACGCTGGGCACCAGCAGGGACCATGCGCCTGCCATGCGGGCACGCACCGCGTCGGGCGTGAGCCAGCCCGCTAGCTCGATACCGGACACGTCGCGGGTCAATGCCTCGAGCATCGGCCGCAGCGGGCCGTCGCCGACGAACACGACCGGTGTCATGTCACCATCGGCCCGCAGCCGGCGAACGGCATCCGCGATCGCAGGGATACCTTTCTTCTCGACAAAGCGGCCGACGAACAAATGGTAGGTCGGGGCGGACAGGGGAAAGGGGCGCGCATCCGGCACCTCCACCCCGATCGGCAGCACCACCAACTTGCCCTCCGGCACGCCCCGGCGCGCGGCGACGTCGGCCACCGCGGCGGAGACGCAGACGAAATGGCGGGTCGCCTCGATGACCGCGGCCCATCGGCGGGCAAGCAGCGTGCCGGACCAGTTTTTGTCCTTGCCCACATCCCCGCCGTGCAGCGTCACCACCAAGCTTGCGTTCAGAGCGCGCACCAGAGGCAACGCCAGCGCGCCGCCGCGGGCGAATTGCGCGTGCACCACCGGAGCCAAGCCCTCAAACGGGATCGTGGGTGCCACGCCGCAATAGCGAAACAGCAGCCGGCGCAGGGGGCCGAGCGGCCCATCCCCGCCGATACGCAGCAGGTGCGATCCAACCTCCGTTGCCTGAGGCAGCAGCAAGCGTCCGGTCCACACCGGTTCCAACCGGGTGAACCCGATGTATTGCCGGCGCAGGAACGCCAGCTCCGACGGCGCCCCGATCCGATCGCGATAAACCAGGAACGGGGTGCACCGTGGCGGGATGCCGCCGGCCGCGCTAAACGAGGGTCCGACCGTCAACGTCACAGGAACGCCCCCGACTTGAGCCAGCCAGAGCGCATTCTCATCATCAAGTTAAGCGCTTTGGGCAACGTCATCCTCTCCTTTGGCCCTTTCGCCGCGATCCGCGCCCACCATCCGGGGGCGGAAATCACCGTACTAACCACCCCACCCTACGCGGGCTGGCTGGCGAGTGCACCCTGGTTCGATCATGTGATCGCCAACGGGCGCCCGCCATGGTGGGATATCGCGGGAATGCTGCGGCTACGGCGGGCGTTGCGTTCGGGCGGCTTCACGCGGGTCTACGACCTGCAAACGTCCGGCCGCTCCAGCCGCTATTTCAGATTTTTCCCCCGCGACGCCCGGCCGGAGTGGTGCGGCATCGCGGCGGGCGCCTCCTTTCCGCATCGCATGCCGCGGGGTATCTGGATGCACGACATCGACCGGCAATACGCGCAGCTCGCGGTGGCCGGCATCACCGAACGGCCGGCGGTGGATCTGCGCTGGTCGGCCGCCGATCTCTCCCGTTTCGCGCTGCCTGCCCGCATCGCTTTGCTGGTTCCCGGCAGCTCGGCGCACCGCCCCGGCAAACGCTGGCCCGCCTCCCGATACGGGGACCTGGCGCGCTGGCTGGTGCAAAAGGGGGTTACCCCCGTGATCGTGGGAACGGCCGGAGAATCCCCCTTGGCGGCGCCGATCCAGGCTGCGTCGCCGGGGACGATCGACCTCACCGGGCGCACGAGCTTGCCGGAACTGACGGAACTGACGCGCGTCGCGACCATGGCAATTGGCAACGACACGGGTCCGATGCATCTGGCAGCGGCGGCCGGGTGTGCCTCGGTGGTGCTGTTCTCCCGCGACTCCGATCCGAAGCTATGTGCGCCCCGGGGCCGCTGGGTCAGGACTCTGCGTGAGTCCGATCTGGCGACGCTACCCTTGGCGGCGGTGACGGACGTGGCGGAGGCCGCGATGAACGCGGGTTAGCGGACGATTCCGTGTTCCAGCCCGAATCCGCCCGCTGCGTTCGCCAGTTTTTGCAGGTCCACGCGGGAAACCGCGATGTCGGCGGAACCGGCGCAATCGCCAGCACCATTGGCGGAGTGCGGGCCGGCCCAGTGCAGCCGGTATTGCGCCTCCGGGGTGGTATCGTCCCGGGCTTCGACCACCAGGCTGCCGCCCTGGCGCACGATCACCGCGGGATCCATCGTGCAGCTGGTCTGGCCGGCGGCGGTCGGTTGGTAGGTGGGGACCTGAATCTGCCAGACGTCCTGTTCCTGGGTGTTGGGGCGGAACACGACCATGTCGCCGACCTTGGGGCGCAACGCTTCAAGGTTCATCAGCAGGAAGGTGATGATACAGCTGATCAGCATCACGCTGACGGCCAAAACGGCCGGTCCAACCGCCACCCATTTGGCGTCGTGTCCGTCGTTGTGTTCGTGATCGCCGAGCTGCATAGCGCGCCTCCGCCTTCGTCCAAAACATGTTCGTCTACATATAATTGGTGTTATGGTGCAGCGCAACATAACACCAATGCCGATCTCCCCTCTCAGCGTTGCGGTTGGCACATGACATCATCTGTTGGATGATGCCTTGATCCCGATCAAAGACGGAGGAACAGCATGCAATACGGATTCACCCTGCCGGTCCGCGGCGAACTGGCGAACCACGACGGCATCGCCGGCATGGCCGAACACGGGGAACGGCTGGGCTTCACCTCCGCCACCATCGCCGATCACATCGTGATCCCCGCGCGTGTGGAGTCCGCGTACCCCTACGACGCCTCCGGCCGGCACCCGAGCCATGGGGATGCGATGGAGGCGCTGAGTTTGATCGCGTTCGTGGCGGGGCGGACCAGTAAGCTGCGGCTGATCACCTCGGTGCTGATTCTGCCGTATCGCAACCCGGTGCTGACCGCGAAAATGGTGTCCACCATTGACGTCCTGTCGCAAGGCCGCATCACGCTAGGCATCGGCGTCGGCTGGATGGCCGAGGAATTCGAGGCGCTGAACGCCCCCGAGTTCGCCCGGCGCGGCGCGGTCACCGACGAATGGGTGACCATCTTCAAGAAGCTGTGGTCACCCGGCCCGGTGGAGCACCAGGGCAAGCACTACAGCTTCGGCCCTGTACGGTGCGAGCCGCTGCCGGTACAGAAGCCGCATCCGCCCATCTGGATTGGCGGCCACAGCGTCCCCGCGCTGCGTCGCACCGCCCGGTACGCCGACGGCTGGCACCCGCTGGGCACCGTCGATACCGCCGAGCTCCGCCCGCCCGAGTTCGCCGCCATGTTGGACGACCTGCGCCGCATGACCGAGGCATTCGGCCGCGACTTCAGCGACATCGCCCTGGCCTTCGTGGCGCGTCTGCGTGAATCGAAAGAATCCATCGCCGGTAACCACCGCATGCCGTTCTCGGGTTCGGCGGCACAGTTGATCGAGGACGTGGAGACCTACCGCACTATGGGCGTCACCCATTTGAGCTTCGACTTCCGGCGCCCGACGCTGAGCGAGACGCTGGAACGCATGGACTGGTTCGCCAGCGAGGTGATGGCGAAAACCGTGCGGCGATGAGCGATCGGGAGGGTATGATCCGCACGATCGAGGCGGAAACCCGCGCCACCGTGGACCACACCGGCCGCTCGGTGCTGAGGACGGCGGTGTTGGAAGCCATGCGGCGGGTGGATCGGTCGGCGTTCGTGCCCGACATGGTCAAGGCCGAGGCCTGGGCAAACCAGCCGCAACCGATCGGCCATCGCCAGACGATCTCCCAGCCCTTCATCGTCGCGCTGATGACGGATCTGCTGGACGTGCGGCCGGGCGACCGGGTGCTGGAGATCGGCACCGGGTCCGGTTACCAGGCGGCGGTGCTGGCCGAGCTCGGGGCGCTGGTGTTCTCGGTCGAGGTCATCCCAGAGTTGGCCGAAGGCGCTCGGCTGACGCTGGACGCGCAGGGATATGGTTGGGTCGCCACGAAGGTGGGCGACGGCGCCCTGGGCTGGCCCGAGCAGGCACCGTTCGACGCGATCGTCGTGACAGCGGCGGCGCCCGAGATTCCCCCGGCGCTGGCCGAGCAGCTTCGCCCAGGCGGCCGCATGGTGGCGCCGGTCGGCCAACCGGGTTGCGCGCAAACGCTGATACTGGTGGAGAAGGATGAGGATGGGGCGGTCACAACTCGGGATGTTTTGCCGGTGATGTTCGTGCCGCTAACCCAGCCGGGGTAGTGCCGGCAGGGCTCCGGCACCCTGTCCTCGGGCCAGCCGATGGCTGGACCCGTGGGTCCGCCATGACGCTGAGGGGCCGGTGCGTCCGACATGCAGCAGTTATTGTTGCGCGTCGCCTAATTCCACCGCCTTCGCCTCCACCGGCATCCCCCGCCCGGTCCCCCGCATCAGGATTGCGGTGTGGGCGCCCGTGATCGCCGCGTGGTGGGCGACGGCGGCGGGGGACATGTCGGCATCCGGTCGCTGTTCCAGCTCGAAATGCCCGAAGCGGTCGGTGCCACGTACCAGCGTCGCGGTGTCATGCGATCCCGCTACCTGCCGGACCGTGGTCGGGATGTAGCGGATCGCATAGCCGATACGCCGCTTGTCGGAGGGGTTGGGGTCGGAGCCATGGATCAGGCGCACGTGGTGCAGCGACATCTCCCCGGCCATCAGCTCCAGGGTGACGGCTTGCCGCTCGTCCACATCCACCATGATCTCCTGCCCCCGGCTGAGCAGGTTCTCCTTCCGGAAGGTGTCGCGGTGGGGAATCTGGTCCATCAGATGGGTGCCGGGCACCACCCGCATGGCGCCGTTTTCCGTGGTACTGTCTGATAGCGCGATCCAGGCGGTCACGACATCGGCGGGGTCCAGCCCCCAATAGGTGGAGTCCTGGTGCCACGATACGAAGCCTGGGTCGCGCGGGTTCTTGATGAAGAAGCTGCTGCCCCAGCACAGCAGGTCAGGGCCGAGGACGTCTTCGACCGCGTCCAGGATGGCGGGATGCCGGATCAGATCGGCCAGCCAGGTGAACAGCAGATGCGATTTCTGCCGGGTTTTTCCGGCAAGCGGGCCGGCCCCGGCCTCGAATGTCTCCAGCTTGGTGCGCAGGCCGAGCGTCTCCTCCGTCGAGAGCACGCAAATGGGGGCGTAGTAGCCCTGTTCCTGGTATTGTCGGATGGCCGCCTCACTCAGCACTTTGGTCATCGGACTTCTCCTTACGCGCCGTCCGGTAAGGCAGCAGCGTGGCGGGTTTGAGTCAAATTTCGCGGTATCACTGAGTGGTCGTTTTCGCGGGCGGCGGAGGCTTCTTGGCTGTCGCCTTCTTCACCGGCTGCTGTTTCTTAGCCGCGGGCTGTTTCGCCATCGCCTTCTTGCTGGTGCCGGGCTTCGCCGCCGGCTGATGCACCATCTGGGTCATGACGACCGATTGCGTGGGCGGAAGCGGCGAGACGATGTCGTCGCGCAGTGGCTCCAGCACCGCCACGACCTCGACTTGCGTGTCCACCGGAATGTCGTGCCGAGCCATGGCACGCCGCAGATCCTGGGTCATGGCGTTAAACTCGGCGTCGGAAATGCCCATCCCTGCGTGCACGTCCTTCATCGGGCGCCCGGCGTAGCGGCAGGGGCCGCCAGTGCTGACGCATAGTTGCTGGACCAGCGCCGCCTTGAAGTGGGTATTGTCGGCGTCGCGGAACCGGCGGGCGATGCGGGGATCGGCGGCGGCACTGGGCATGAAGTCGTCGACCACCGCCGTGAGCACCGGCTGTCCCCCCAACCGGTCGTACAGGGACGGCGGCGCGGGTGGGCGCCCAGTGGAAGCGCCATATTGGCTGTTGGTACAGGCCGCTAACCCCAGCAACAGCGACAGTGCGGCAGCGAGTGACCAGGAAGGCAAGGCAGAACGCATCGTAATTCCTCGGATACCTGGCAGGGCCAGGGCATGGCGGCGCATTGGGCGACGCCTTATAGCGGCGTCAAGGGAGTCGCGTGAAACAGCCACCAACCATTGTCATATTTGGCGCGGCGGTGCGCCCGGACGGACGTCCCAGCGGCACGTTGCGGCGCCGGGTGGCGGCCGCGGCGGCGTTCGCGGCCCGTTTTCCGGCGACGACCTTCATCCCGACTGGCGGCGTCGGGCGGTTCGGGGCCTCCGAAGCCTCGGTCATGGCAGATATGCTAAGGGCGGATGGGCATTCCGGCTGGTCGTTCCTGCTGGAGGAAACCGCGACCGACACGCTGTCATCGGTGCGCGCCGTGTGCCGCCTGCTGCGTGAACACGAGATCGCCGGGCCGGTCTATGCGGCCACCAGCGCCTACCATCTGCCGCGCTGCCTTCTGCTGCTGTGGCTTGCGGGTATTCCAGCGAGGCCGTGCCCGCCCCCAGCGGCACCCGCGGCCTCGAACTGGCGGAAGCGCTGGTATTGGCGGCTGCGGGAGGTGCCGGCGATTCCCTATGACGCGGCGCTGGTGCTGGCCTTACGGTTGCTCCAGCGCCTGTAGCTTACCGTTCGACCTCGTCCGTGTCGGTCTCGACCTCGATGTCGGCGCTGATCGCATCCGCATCGTCATCCAGGTCGTCGGCATCCTCAAGGACGTTCTCGTCCTCGGTTTCCTCGACGCCCTCGACCTCCACGTCCTCGATTCCCGGGGCGGCGGCCGGCTTCTTGGCGCGCTTGTCCTCAGCGACGTTGCCGCCGGCTCGGCGGATGCGCGGTTGATCCAGCGGCTGTTCCGTCCCGCATTTGGGGCAGACCGGCGGGACTTTCGTCATGTCGTAGAAGCGGGCGTTGCAGGCAACGCAGACACGCTTCAATCCAAGTTCAGGCTTCGCCATACCGATAGGCCCCTTCGTTCGCCGCCGGTCCAAAATCAAGAGCGGGCGCCCATGCCACCCCGCCGTGCGGCTGTCAAATGCTTCGAGTGCATGATAGGGGGCGGCGTCTACCCCAAGGATGCCCCAGCATGGACCACGCCCCCGCCCGCCCCCTTCGGTCGTATCGCGCCGCCGCGCCGCTCAGCGGACAGGTCGCGGTGCCCGGCGACAAATCTATCAGCCATCGCGCGCTGATGTTCGGCGCGCTGGCGGTGGGCGAAACCCGTATTACCGGCTTGCTGACTGGGGAGGACGTGCTGCGCACCGCCGGCGCCATGCGTGCTTTGGGGGCTGAGGTGACCCGTGACCCCGACGGCATTTGGCGCGTCGCCGGGCGGGGTATCGGCGGTCTGACCGAACCGGCCGACGTGCTGGACATGGGCAACTCCGGCACCGCCGCGCGCCTGCTGTGTGGGATTCTTGCGACGCATCCTCTTTTCGCGGTCATGACCGGCGATGCCAGCCTGCGCAGCCGGCCCATGCGTCGCGTGATCGATCCTCTGTCCGCCACGGGTGCCCGTTTTGTCTCCCGTCAGGGCGGGCGCCTGCCGCTGGCGGTGGAGGGTGCGGTGGACGCGTTACCGCTGGAATACCGGGTGCCGGTTCCGTCCGCTCAGGTGAAGTCCGCCGTGCTGTTGGCCGGGCTGAACGCCCCCGGCATCACCCGAGTGGAGGAACCCGAAGCCACCCGCGACCACAGTGAAAACATGCTGCGGCATTTCGGTGCCCAGGTGACGGTGGAGGTCGCCGGCAACGGCCGCATCATCACCCTGGTGGGCCAGCCCGAACTGCGCGCCGCCGACGTGGTGGTGCCGGGCGATCCGTCCTCCGCCGCTTTCCCGTTGATCGCGGCCCTACTGGTGCCGGGCTCGCGGCTGACCATCCCTGGCGTCGGCCTGAACCCGCTGCGTAACGGGCTGCTAACGACGCTGCTCGAAATGGGCGCGGACGTGGTTGTGCAAAACAGCAGGCTTGAAGGGGGGGAGCCGGTGGGCGATCTGATCGTCGGCCATAGCGCCTTACGCGCGGTGGATGTGCCATGGGATCGCGCGCCCAGCATGATCGACGAATACCCCGTCCTCGCCGTCGCGGCGTCCATGGCCGTCGGCACCACCCGCATGCGCGGTCTGAAGGAGCTGCGGGTGAAGGAAAGCGACCGGCTGGACGCCACCGCGGCGCTGTTGTCGGTCAACGGGGTGAAGGTGGAGATCGACGGCGACGATCTGGTCGTCCACGGTACCGGCAAGCCCCCCGCTGGCGGCGGCCTCGTCGCCACCCACATGGACCACCGCATCGCCATGTCCGCCCTCGTGCTCGGCCTGGTGACCGAACATCCGGTCACCGCCGACGACGCGGGTTTCATCGAGACCAGTTTTCCGGATTTCATCGGTCTGATGAACGGCGTGGGCGCCGACCTCAGAGCGCCATGACCATCGTCGCGATCGATGGGCCCGCCGCGGCGGGGAAGGGCACGTTGGCCCGCCGATTGGCTGCTGAACTCGGGCTGCCCTACCTCGACACCGGGCTGTTGTATCGAGCGGTCGGGCGGCTCGTGCTGGATGCGAACGGCGATCCCAAGGACCCAGCGATCGCCGAAGCCGCGGCGCGACGACTCGATCCCGCCGATCTCGCACGGGACGACCTCAGAGGTCCGGCGGCTGACGCCGCGTCGTCGGCGGTCGCGGCGATCCCGGGCGTGCGCGCGGCGTTGCTCGATTTCCAACGCGGCTTCGCCACCAAGGGCGGCGCGGTTCTGGACGGCCGGGACATCGGTACCGTCATCTTCCCGGAAGCCCGAACCAAGCTGTTCGTCACAGCAAGCCCGGCCGAACGTGCTCGGCGGCGCTGGCTGGAGCTGCTAGCCAAGGGGTCCGACGCCGATCTGGCGACGGTCGAGCGGGACATGCGCGACCGCGACGAGCGCGATTCGGCCCGAGCGGCGGCCCCGCTGCGGCCGGCGGAGGACGCGGTGGTGATCGACACGACGGATATGGACGCCGAAGCGGCGTTCCGGGCGGCGTTGGCGGCGGTGCGGATGCGGTTAGGTCTTGTATAGGATGACCTGACCAACTAACCTGACCAAATAAATTTTCGGTCTCCCGAGAGTTTTTCGTCCTGTTAACCTTTTGTTAACCCGGGTGCCGCTATGACCGAGATCATGAACCTGTACGACGCTAAAGCGCATTTGTCCCGCCTGATCGACCGCGCCGCGGCCGGGGAGGACATTCTGATTGCCCGCGCCGGCAAGCCGATCGTGCGTCTGGTGCCGGTCGAAGACGCGCTGCCGCGTCAACCCGGGCTGCTGAAGGGTCTTGCCATTCCGGATGCCCTGTTCGCGCCCATGACCGACGACGCGTTGGAAGACTGGGAATGAAACTGCTGCTGGACACGCACGCCCTCGTCTGGTGGTGGACCGACGATCCCCGTTTGCCCGCCGCTGCTCGGGCCGCGATCGCCGGTCCCGGCAACATCGTGCATGTCAGCGCCGTCTCGGCGTGGGAGATTGCGACCAGGCATCGGGTCGGCAAATGGCCGGAGGTGGAGCAACTGATCGCGGAATTCTCGTCGCTGCTGCGCCGCTCTCGCTTCTATCCGCTGACGATTGCGATGGAGCATGCCCAGCGAGCGGGTGGCCTGCCAGGGCCGCACCGCGATCCTTTCGACCGCATGCTGATCGCGCAGGCAGGATTGGAGTCCTTGCCGGTCGTGACCGCCGATCCGGTGTTCGCCGCGTATCGCGTGCCGGTGATCTGGGACGGCGCCGGTTGACCATTTCCGCCGTCGCCCTTGACTCCGCCCGTTCCAGGCGTATGTGTCCCCTCATCGTCAACTGGCCTGCGCTCATCGCGCGGGCAAGTCGTGTTTCCAGGACGTGAAACGCGCAAACCACGGCACCTCCGGGGCCAGACCCGGACCTCCGTAACGGAACACACATACACATGGCTCTATCCGCCGCCGCCCGGGCCCCAGCGCCCGCGCAAGACCATTTCATGGGTGAAGATTTCGCGTCCTTGTTGGACGAAACCCTCGGCAAAGACACCGGCTTCGACGGCTCCGTCGTCACCGGCCGCGTCATCCGCCTGACCGACGACTATGCCGTCGTCGATGTCGGCCTGAAATCCGAAGGCCGCGTTGCCCTTAAGGAGTTCGGCCCGCCGGGTTCCGTGCCGGACGTGAAGCCCGGCGACACAGTCGAACTTTATGTCGAGCGATACGAAGACCGCGACGGCTCCATCGTCCTGTCGCGTGAGAAGGCGCGCCGCGAGGAAGCCTGGACCAACCTGGAAAAGGCGTTCGAAGCGCAGAAGCGCGTGGACGGCACCATCTACGGCCGGGTCAAAGGCGGTTTCACCGTCGACCTAGGCGGCGCTGTGGCCTTCCTGCCCGGTTCGCAGGTCGATATCCGCCCGGTGCGCGACGTCGCCCCGCTGATGGGAAGCCCGCAGCCGTTCCAGATCCTGAAAATGGACCGCGCCCGCGGCAACATCGTGGTGTCGCGTCGGGCCGTCCTGGAAGAGACTCGCGCCGAACAGCGCAGCGAGCTGATCCAGGGCCTGAAGGAAGGCCAGATCCTCGATGGCGTGGTGAAGAACATCACCGATTACGGCGCGTTCGTGGACCTGGGCGGCGTCGACGGCCTGCTGCACGTCACCGACATCGCCTGGCGCCGCATCAACCACCCGTCGGAGGCCCTGACCATCGGGCAGCCGGTCAAGGTGCAGGTCATCCGCTTCAACGCCGACACCCAGCGCATCAGCCTGGGCATGAAGCAGCTAGAGTCCGATCCCTGGGAAGGCGTGGCAGCCAAGTACCCGCCGGGCGCTCGCATGTCCGGCCGCGTCACCAACATCACCGACTACGGCGCCTTCGTGGAGCTGGAACCCGGTGTCGAAGGTTTGGTGCACGTGTCCGAGATGTCCTGGACCAAGAAGAACGTCCATCCCGGCAAGATTGTCGCCACTTCGCAGGAAGTCGACGTCATGGTCCTGGATGTCGACAGCTCCAAGCGGCGGATTTCGCTGGGCCTCAAGCAGGTGCAGCGCAACCCCTGGGAGGAATTCGTCGAACTGCATCCGATCGGCACCGAAGTCGAAGGCGAAATCCGCAACATCACCGAGTTCGGCCTGTTCATCGGCCTGTCCGCGGACATCGACGGCATGGTCCACATGTCCGACCTGTCCTGGGACGAAGCCGGCGAAGCGGCAATGGCGGCCTATGAAAAGGGCCAGATCGTCAAGGCGAAGGTGCTCGACGTCGATGTGGAGAAAGAGCGCATCAGCCTGGGCATCAAGCAGCTGCGCGACGATCCGGCCGCGTCGGTCCTCGGCTCCGTCCACAAGGGCGATGTCGTGACCTGCGTGGTGTCCGCCATCCAGGCGAACGGCATCGAAGTGAAGGTCAACGACGTGCTGACGGGCTTCATCCGCCGCGCTGAGCTGGCCCGCGACAAGGCCGATCAACGCCCCGACCGCTTCGCCGTTGGCGAGAAGGTCGATGCGAAGATCACCGCGGTGGACCGTGCGGCTCGCAAGCTGACCCTGACCATCAAGGGCAAGGAAGTCGAGGAAGAGAAGCAGGCGATGCAGGAATTCGGTTCGTCCGACTCCGGCGCGTCCCTCGGCGATATCCTGGGTGCGGCGATCCGTCGCCGGAACCAGGCAACCGACGCGAGCTAAGTGTCGCTCGAAACCGATCTGCTACTGGACAGGCGGCGTCTCAAGCGCCGCCTTGTCTTTTGGCGGAGTTTCGCCGTCCTGGCCGTCGTTGCCGCGTTGCTGGTTGCAGTGCGCGGTGGCGGCGCTCTGCCGATGGGCGGGGCGCATGTCGCGCGCCTGCCGGTCACCGGGTTGATCACCGAAGACCGCAAACTGACCGAGGCGATCGATAAGCTGGCCAACGATAGTGCGGTCAAAGCGCTGATCGTCTCGATCGACAGCCCCGGCGGCACCGTCTCGGGCGGCGAAAGCCTGCATAACGCCGTCGCGCGCGTCGGTGCGAAAAAGCCGGTGGTCGCGGTGATGGGAGGGGTCGCGGCATCGGCGGGTTATATGATCGCTGTGTCGACCGAGCGCATTTTCGCACGTGAATCCACGTTGACCGGCTCAATCGGCGTGCTGCTGGAAACTGGGGAAGTGTCGGGATTGTTGGACAAGGTCGGCATCACCGCCGAGACGATCGTGTCCGGCGCGCTCAAGGACCAACCCAGTTTCACCCATAAAATGTCGGAGCAAGGGCGGGCGGTGCTGCACGGGTTGGTGCAGGACATGTACGACCAGTTCGTCGGCATGGTCGCGTCCGGCCGGCACCTGACGCCCGACGCCGTGCGGAAGGTCGGCGACGGCCGAGCCTATACGGGGCGGCAGGCGCTGACGCTGGGGCTGGTTGACCAGATCGGCGAGGAGCGCGACGCCAGGGAGTGGCTGGCCGCCAATAAAGGCGTGCCCACCACCTTGCCGGTCGAGGACGTCTCGACCACCACGCTGCTCAGCCGCACCTTGGCCAGCAGCCTCGGGCCGCTGTTCGACGGCGTGTGGAAAACGGTTGTTTCCCAAAGCGTTAGGCTTGACGGCGCCTGGGCAGTCTGGCAGCGTACGGACGAGCGTTAACAGGGGCGCGCTGTGACAAAATCCGAACTCATTGCCGGGCTAGCGGCCGATAATCCGCATTTGCGCGGCCAGGACGTGGAGGTCATTGTCGCCACGATCTTCGACCAGATCACCGATGCGCTGGCACGCGGCGAACGGGTGGAACTGCGCGGCTTCGGCGCTTTCACCATCAAGCACCGCGATGCCCGCACCGGCCGCAACCCCCGCACCGGAGAGGCCGTGCCGGTCGAAGAGAAATCCGTGCCCTTCTTTAAGGCGGGCAAAGAGCTTCGCGAACGCGTCAACGCAGGTAAGCCAGCCCGCGGGCGCGCTCGGGCTTAGGCCCTGCGTCCATGAAACGCCTCCTCCGCCTGCTGCTGATCGCCCCGCCGCTGTTGCTGCTGGCGCTGTTCGCCGGTTCCAATCGGGACGATGCGACGCTGAAGCTTTGGCCTACCGATTTCAGCCTGACCATGCCGCTGGCTCTGGTCGTCCTCGGCTCTGCCGGCCTGGCGTTTCTGTGCGGCGGGCTGCTGGTCTGGGTCGGCACATTCCGGCTGCACCGGCAGTTGCGGCGGTCCGAGGAGACCGCGCGGCTGCTGGAGGAGCAAGTGCGGGCGTTGCGTGCGCAGGTTGACCAACGGCAGGCGCTTCCCCCTCCGGCCGCGTAAGGGTGCCATGTCCGCTGATAAACTGATCGTTGCCCTGGATACCACCGACCTCGCGCGCGCCTCGGCCTGGGCGGCGGCGACGGCGGCGCATGTCGGACTGTTCAAGTTGGGACTGGAGTTCTTCCTGGCGAACGGCGCCGCCGGTGTGCGGGCGATCGCGGGGCGGCCAGTTTTCCTGGACCTGAAACTTCACGACATCCCCAACACGGTGGCCGGTGGGGTGCGCGCGGTGCTGGATTTGCGGCCGAAGATGCTGACGATCCACGCGTCCGGGGGGGCCGCGATGATCGAGGCCGCGCGTAAGGCCGCCGAAACAGCCGGGGCGGATCGCCCGATGATCCTGGCGGTGACGGTGTTGACCAGCCTGAACGGGGCGGCGCTGACAGCAACGGGGGTTGTGGCGTCTCCCGCCGATCAGGTGCTGCGATTGGCTCGTTTGGCGCTGTCGGCGGGGGCGGATGCCCTGGTGTGCAGCCCATTGGAGGTCGCGATGCTGCGCTCCGTCCTTGGCCCCGAGGCAAAGTTCGTGGTTCCGGGCATCCGTCTGGCGGGTTCGGCGGCAGACGATCAGGCCCGCACCATGACCCCGGCCGAGGCGGTTGCCGCCGGCGCCAACTGGATCGTGGTCGGGCGCCCTATCACTGGCGCCGCGGATCCGGGTGCCGCCGCCGCGGCGATCGCGGGTTCGTTCCCGTGATTCGGGTTAAAATCTGCGGCATCAATGATCCCGCGGCGTTAGACACAGCCGTGGAGGCCGGCGCGGACTGGTTGGGGTTCGTGTTTTTTCCACCCTCCCCGCGCTACGTGACCGCAGCGCAGGCCGCCGCACTTTCCGCTCGGCATCCCGGCGGACCGCTTCGCGTCGGGTTGTTCGTCGATCCCGTGGAAGAAAATATTGCCGCCGTGCTGGCCGAGATGCCTCTGGACATCCTGCAACTGTACGGCCGCATCCCCGACATCGCCGCGCTGCGCGCCCGCTTCGGCCTGCCGATCTGGCGGGCAGTCGGGGTCGAGGCGGCCTCAGACCTGCCAATGGACAACCGAGGCGCCGACTGCCTGTTGCTGGAGGCCAAACCACCACCTGCCGCCACGCGCCCCGGCGGTAATGCCGTCAGTTTCGACTGGTCGCTGCTGCGCGGCTGGACCGCCCCTTGCCCCTGGGTGCTGGCGGGCGGGCTGACGCCGGACAATGTCGCCGAAGCCGTCCGTGAGACCGGCGCCACCGCGGTGGATGTATCCTCCGGCGTCGAACGGGCACGCGGCGTAAAGGATGCTGCTCTGATCAGAGCATTTATCGCAAATGCACGTGGCGTCTGAGTATTTCCCGCCTCGGATCTTGAGCCCCTTCGATTTCAACCGCACGGCGTCGCTGATGGAACGCCTGGGATAAAACCGCGGAGGGCGGTCGCCAAACTACAGCAGGAAAACCGCCATACCGACCAGCAGGAGTACCAGGAAGATCACCGTGCCAACGGTGGCGCTGGTGAAGCCGCCCCAGAATTTCATACGGTCGGCCAGAAAGGCCTCCTGGGTCTCGGGTCCGTGGAATCTGGTGCTTTGTTCGGCCATGGCGGCGCCCCGATATCGGTTGGAGTGTTGTTGCCGCGTTTTATGGCACGGTTTCAGCGAACGGCAAGGGGTTCGCCAGTGCGTCGTTCGCTGCGGCGAACCGCGCGGGCATGCCGGACGCCAGCATAGCAAGGACGGCGGGGTATAGACGGTGCTCCTGCACCAAAACCCGAGCGGCCAGGGCGTCCTCGGTATCGCCGGGCAGGATGGGGACGGCGGCCTGGGCAAGGATCGGGCCTTCGTCCATGCCTTGGGTTACCAGATGCACGGTGCAGCCGTGCAGCTTCACCCCCGCCTCCAGCGCTCTTGTATGTGTGTGCAGGCCGGGAAAGGCGGGCAGCAGGCTGGGGTGGATGTTCAGCATGCGGCCAGCCCACGCGTTCACCAGCACGGGGGTCAGCAGCCGCAGGTAACCGGCCAGGCACACAAGTTCCACGCGGGCTTCGGCCAGTGCGGCGTTGATCGCGGCCTCATGCGCGCCGCGGTCGCCTTTGAACGGGCGGTGGTCGATCGCGGCCGCCGGAATGCCTGCCGCGGCCGCGGTCGCCAAGCCCGCGGCATCCGGTCGGTTGGACAGCACCAGAACGATCTCCGCCGGGTAAGCCGGGTCGCGCGCCGCCGACAGCAGCGCGGCCATGTTGGAGCCGCGGCCGCTGATCAGAATCGCGGTGCGGCGCCTCACGCCAGCCAGCCCGCCGGCAGATCAATGCGCACGGATGCGGGGGGCTCGCTGGCGACGATGGTCCCGATTCGGCTGACCTGTTCCCCCTGCGCGCGCAGCAACGCGGCCGCCGCGTCGGGATCGGCGACCACCAGCGCCATGCCGACACCGCAGTTGAACACGCGCAGCATTTCTTCGGACGCCACGCCGCCGGCACGCGCCAGCCAGGCGAACACCGGCGGCACCGGCCATGCCGAGTCCAGCACGGCGGCGGTGCCCTCCGGCAGCACGCGCGGCAGATTGCCCGGCAGCCCGCCGCCCGTGATATGCGCCGCGGCCTTCAGGAGGCCAGCGCGGTGTAGCGCCAGGACCGATTTCACGTAGATGCGGGTCGGTGCCATCAGCGCGGCCCCCAGCGTCAGCCCCGCCGCGAATGGCGCCGAATCGCCCCAGCCCAGCCCACTGGCCTCCACGATCTTGCGTACCAGCGAATACCCGTTGGAGTGCACGCCCGCGCTGCCCAGGCTCAGGATCGCGTCGCCCGGGGCGACCACGCCCGGCAACAGCGATCCGCGCTCCGCCGCGCCGACCGAGAAGCCGGCCAGATCGTAGTCGCCGGACTGGTACATCCCCGGCATCTCGGCGGTTTCCCCGCCCACCAGGGCACAACCGGCCTGCCGGCACCCCTCGGCGATGCCGACAATGACCGCACGGGCCTGCGCCAGATCCAGCTTGCCGGTGGCAAAATAGTCCAGGAAAAACAACGGCTCCGCGCCCTGCACGATCAAATCGTTGACGCACATCGCCACCAGATCGATGCCCACGGTGTCGTGGATGCCGGTGTCGATGGCGATCTTCAGCTTGGTGCCGACCCCGTCGGTGGTGGACACCAGCACGGGGTCCTTGAACCCGGCAGCCTTGAGGTCGAACAGTGCCCCGAACCCGCCCAGGCCACCCAGCACGCCAGAACGCGACGTGGCCTTGGCCAGCGGCTTGATCGCTTCGACCAAAGCCTCCCCGGCGTCGATGTCCACCCCGGCCGAGCGGTAGTCCAATCCACTGGTCACGGCGGCCCTCTTTACGCTAATCGGTTGAGTGGGGGCGGACACAACCATATGCGACCCCCAGAGGACAATGCCTAAAGGGGATTATGCCTGACGGGACGCAATTTAGCCGGGACGCCTCCTACGGGCTGATCACATTGCCCAATGTGGTCACCTTCGGACGTTTGTGCGCTGTACCGCTGGCGTTCTGGATGGTGCTGGAACACCGGCTGGACCTCGCATTTTTCCTGTTCGTGGGCGCTGGGATCTCCGATGCGGTCGATGGTTGGCTGGCGCGCCGCTACGGGGGCAACGCACTGGGCGCGATTCTGGATCCCATGGCGGACAAGGCGCTGCTGGTCACCATGTATGTGACGCTGGCGGTGGTGCACGTGCTGCCGGACTGGCTGGCGATTTTGGTGGTGTTCCGCGACCTGGTGATCGTCGGCGGGGTGATCCTGCTGGGGGTGCTGGGGCAGAAGGTATCGATTCGTCCGCTATGGGTGTCCAAGCTGAACACCACCCTGCAAATCGTGCTTGTGGCGACGGCGCTGTTCCTGGTCGGATTCGAGTTGACGACGCCCTATGTGGTGACGGTGCTGATCTGGTGCGTGGCGGGGAGCACTTTGGCCTCCGGCGGTGCCTACGTTTGGCGAGCGGCCCGAGGATGAACGCTGGAGCGCGGATTCAACGCCTGGCGCTGATCGGCGTGCTGCTGGCGGTGTTCTGGTACACCCTCCAACTGCTCGGCCCCGTGCTGGCACCCTTCGCCGCCGCGGGGGTCATCGCCTACGCGCTGGACCCGCCGGTCACCCGCCTGTCCCGGATCGGCGTGCCGCGAGGATTGGCCGCGCTGGCGGTCATCCTGGCCATCGTCGCCGCGCTGCTGCTGTTCGCGCTGCTGTTGTATCCGTTGCTGCGGGTGCAGATCGGGCTGCTGATCATCCGCAGCCCGCGCTACGCCATGCTGGTGCAAGGCTGGGCTCGGGATCAGTTGACCCTGCTGCAGGAGCAGTTCGGCACCGACGTGGTCAACGACAAGCTGCGCGACCTCGTCAGCGGCCAGGCAGCCAGCATCATGAGCATCGTGCTGTCCACCATCACCAGCTTGATCGGCGGCGGTTTCGCCATCATCAACCTATTGAGCGTCATCGTCGTCACCCCCGTCGCCGGCTTCTATCTGCTGCGGGACTGGCAGGTGATGACCCAGATGATCGATTCCTGGCTGCCGCTCCGCTATTGCGTGGTGATCCGAGCGCAGGCTCGAGAGATCGATCGCATCCTGTCGGCCTGGGTGCGCGGGCAGGCGCTGTGTTGCCTGTTTCTGGCCGGCTATTACGCGCTGGGGTTGAGCTTCGCGGGTCTGGATTTGGGCCTGATTGTCGGGTTGTCGGCGGGGCTGCTGTCGTTCATCCCCTATGTCGGCTCCATCGTCGGCGGCACGACCGCGTTGGGTCTGGCGCTGGCGCAATTCCCCAACTGGCATGGCGTGGCCTGGGTGGGCGCGGTGCTGCTCGCCGGCCAGATCCTGGAGGGCTACGTCATCTATCCCCGCATCCTCGGCGATCGGGTGGAACTGCCGGCGATCTGGGTCATTTTCGCGTTGCTGGCCGGCGGCGCGGCGTTCGGCTTCCTGGGGGTGATGCTGGCGGTGCCCATCGCCGCGACCATCGGGGTGCTGTGCCGCTTCTGGCTGCGGCGGTATCTGGCGAGCCCGCTGTACCTCGACCCCGCCCCCGACTGATCGCATGCCCAAGGTGCCACAGCTACTGCTGCCGTTTTCCGACGAACCGGACTACGCCGAAGCCGATTTTATCCACGCCGAATCCAATGCCGCTGCGCGGGCATGGATCGCGCGCCCGTCGGAGTGGCCCGAACGCCGCTTGGCGATTTGGGGTGAGGCCGGCTGCGGCAAGACCCATTTGATGCGCATCTGGGCCGGGCGCGTTGGCGCCGACGTATGGGCCGGGGCGGCGCTGCGGGGCTTGCCGGAACGGTTGCCGGCGGGAGGAATCGGGATCGACGACATCGATTTCGTCCCGGATGAAACGACCCTGTTCCATTGGCTGAACGCCGCCCGCGACGCCCAGGTGCCGGTGCTGATCACGTCGCAGGCCCCCCCGGCGCGCTTGCCGACTCAGTTGCCCGACCTGGCATCCCGGCTGCGTGCCTTCACCGCCGTGGGGATCGACCCGCCGGAGGACGCGCTGCTGCGGGCATTGCTGGCGCATCTGCTGTCGGATCGACAGTGGCGGCTGGACCTCGATGTGCAGGAACGTATTTTGCCGTTGTTGCCGCGCCAACCGGGTCAGTTGCGGGAATTCATTGCAAGATTGGACCGGTCGCAGTTGGCGGCGGGGGGGCGGGTTACGCTTGCGCTGGTGAAAGGGATCCTGGCGGAGCTGCCGTCCGACCCGTGACTTTTCCGTCCGCGACATCGGATTGGCGTGTTGCGTTGGTCCGTTTGGCTGGGTCGCCGTAGCCGGCCCCGCCGGCGGTGCGCAGCACGACGCGGTCGCCTTTCATCAGGCGGGTCACGATCTTCGACGGGATGGTTTCGGTGGTGCCGTCGGTGCGGATGATGGTCGATTCCCCGCGGGCGCCGTCGCCGCCGCCGAACATCCCGCGCGCGGCCGAGAAGTGGCGTTCGCCTCGGTGCGTGAAGGTGACGTTGTCAGTCAGGATTTCGTATTCCCGTTCCACCCCCAGCCCGCCGCGGAATTGCCCGTCGCCGCCGGAGCCGGGGCGCAGCGCCACGCGATGCAGGCGGATGGGGGTTTCCATTTCCATCGCCTCGGCTGGGAGGTTCATGCAGTTGGTGGCGTCGGTTTCGATGACGTCCACGCCGTCGCTGGTGGCCGACGCGCCGCTGCCGCTGGCGATCAGGTCGCCGGTGACGAAATTTTCCCCAGTTGGCTGCCGGCCGCCGAATGCCACCAATGCCATTTCGCCCGCGGCTGGAGCGGGGACACGGTCTGGCAGGATTTCCGCCAGGGCTGAGATGATGCAGCCGGTGATGCGCTTGATCGTGGAGGTTCTCGCGTTGACTGGCGCGGGTTCCGCGGGGTTGACCAGGCTTCCCTCCGGGAGGTGTAACGAAATGGGGCGGAAGCAGCCAGCATTTGTCGGGATGGCCGGGTCGGTCAACGCGCGAATGGCAAAGCAGGCCGCAGCCAGCGATCCGGAGGGCACGCAGTTCATCGGACCGCGCACCTGTGGGGAGGTGCCGGTGAAATCGATATGGATGCCGGATTGTCCGACGGTGACCGCGACCTCAATCCGGATCGGTTTGTCCAGTTCGATACCATCGTTGTCGAGGTAATCGACGTAACGATAGGTACCTTGCGGGATTTTTGCCAATGCCCGGCGGGTCATGATTTCCGAGCGGTCAAGCAATTCTCCGAATAGCTCGGTTAGCGCGACGTGCCCAAATTTCTTGGCGAGTTCCGTGATCCGTCGCACCCCAATGCTGCATGCCGCGAGCTGGGCGTTGATGTCGCCCATCACCGTGTCGGGAATGCGCACGTTCTGGCGGATGATCGCCACCAGCGTTTCGTTCAGCTTGCCGGCGTCGCGGAATTTCAGCGGCGGGAGGCGCAGGCCCTCCTGGTAGATTTCCGTCGCGTTGGTGGGGACCGATCCGGCCGACATGCCGCCCACATCCTGATGGTGCGTCATCGCGGCGCTGAATGCGACCAGTTTGCCGTCCACGATGATCGGCTGCACCAAAGCGATGTCCGGCAAATGGGTGCCGCCGGTATAGGGATCGTTCAGGAGGAACGTATCCTCGGGGTGCATTTGGGCGGGCGGGAAGGTTTCGATAATTTTTTGCAACACCGGGATCAGCGTCGCCAGATGGATCGGGATCGCACAGGCCTGCGCCAGGGTCTGCCCGTCGGCGGTGAACAACCCGGCCGATGCGTCCAGACCCTCTTTCACGATGGGTGAGAACGAACTGCGCAGCAGGGTGGACTGCATCTCATTGGCGATGCCCTCCAGCTTGTGGCGGGTGACTTCCACCGTGATGGGGTCGAGGGTCATGCGGTTCGCTCCAGCAGCAATGCGTTGCCTTGCGTGAGGCGGGCGGTCCAGCCCGGTTCGACCAGGGTGGTGGTGTCGGATTGCTCGACGATGGCGGGGCCGGGGATGGTTGTTTTTTCCGTGAAGGTGTCACGGTGCCAGATCGCGGCTTGGACTGTTCCGCTGGCAACGCGGATAGGGCGGGTGGTGGTTGGGCGGGGTTGCTTGTGTTCGGTGGTTCCGGCGGCAACGGTGCCAGTACGGGAACGATGCACGGTGCGCAAATTAACGATTTTGGCGGGGACCTGTGTGGCGTGGCCGTAGACGCGGGCATGGGCCTTTAAGAACGCATCGTAGATGTCGCCGGTAAGCGGCACTTCCAGGTGATACGACTGCCCGATGTAGCAGACGTCGGCGAAGTGCCGGACTTCGGTGTCGTTGACACCTTCCTCGGCCATCAGGGCGCCGCAGCGTGTGTCCAGGTCCCGCAGGGCTTTTGCCATCGACGTTTCGTCCAGCTTTGCCAGCGGCGTGGGGAAGGCGGCCGCGATTTCATGCTCTACGGGCGCCCCCAACAAGCCGGCGGCGGAGAGAACACCGGGGTGCGGGGGGATGACAATCGATGAAATACCCAGTTCCTCGGCCAGTGCGCAGGCGTGCATCGGGCCGCCTCCGCCTAACGGCAGCAACGCATAGCCACGCGGATCGATGCCTCGGCCGATGGAGACCAGACGGATGGCCTCCGCCATTTGTGCGTTCAGCACGCGGTGGATGCCGAGCGCGGCTTCCTCGACGGTGAGACCGAGGGGTTCGGCGATGACGGTGCGGATGGCGGCGTGGGAGAGGTCCGGTTGAAGTTGCAAGGTGCCGCCCGCGAAGTTCGCCGGGTCGATGTAGCCTAGGACGACGGAGGCGTCGGTGACCGTCGGTTGCGTGCCGCCTCGGCCGTAGCAGGCGGGGCCGGGTTCGGAACCGGCGGAGTGCGGGCCGACGCGCAGAGATCCCGCGCCGTCGAGCCAGGCGATCGATCCGCCTCCGGCGCCGATGGCGGTGACGTCGACCATGGGGACGCGGACGGTATAGCCGTCGATCAGACCCTCGCCCCGGATCAGGGGTTCGCCGCCGGTGATCAAAGCGATGTCGCAGGACGTGCCGCCGATATCGACGGTAATCAGGTCTTTAAATCCCGCCGATTTTCCGGCTTCGAGACCGCCAACCACCCCTGCGGCGGGGCCGGAAAGGAACAGGCGGACGGGGCGTTGCCGAGCGATGGCGGACGATGCCAGCCCGCCCCGGGACTGCATCACTTGCAGAGGGACGGTGACGCCGGCTGTTGCGAGCCCAGCCTCCAGGTTGGCGAGGTAATCGGCAACCACAGGTTTGATATAGGCATCGAACGCGGTGACGCAGGTGCGCTCGTATTCTCGGAAGGCTGGGTCGACGTCGGATGACAGAGACACCGGGATGTCGCGGGGAATCAGGTCGCGGATACGGCGTTCGTGCGTGGGATCGAGGAAGGAGAATACCAGGCTGACGGCGATGGCTTTCACGTCCAGCGCGATCAGCTCCGCGATGGCCTGGCGGACGCTGTCCTCGTCAAGCGGTATGAGAACGTTGCCGGAAGCGTCCAGGCGCTCGCGCACTTCCTTGCGGTAGCGGCCGGGCGCCAGGAACACGGGCGTTTCGGGTTTCAGCACCAGATCGTACATCTGGTGGCGCATCTGGCGGCCGATTTCCAGAACGTCCTTGAAACCTTCCGTGGCGATCAACCCGATGCGGGCGCCCTTGCGCTCCAGCACCGCGTTGGTAGCGACGGTGGTGCCGTGCGTAAATCGTGTAATTTCCAACGGCGAAACGCCCCATTCGTTGCGGGCCGTCTCCAGCGCCGTCAGTACCGCTCGGGATGGATCGCCGCGCGTGGTCGGGACTTTGGCAATGCGCACCGATCCGTCGTCGGCCCGGCATACGACGTCGGTGAAGGTTCCCCCGATATCGATGCCGATTTCGTACGTCATGCGCATGCCGCCGTCCGTCCGGCGACATGGCCGCGGATCGTGGCTTTGACGCAAGCGGAGCCGGTCATATAGGCGGCGCCGATAATGATAATGTCTGTTTCTATTCCGGCCATTGGTGTTCCCGCGCCTCCAAACTCCGTCATCCCCGGGGCTTGACCCGAGGACCGCCATTAGCACCGGCCGGTGATTGTGGAGGTGGTCGGGTCAAGTCCGACCATGACGATATTACAAGGCATTGCTTAAAACTTCACACGATCTACCCCGTAAAACTGTCCCACCTGCTCCACCCGCTCCTCGCTTGATACCGAATTGAAGAACCCGTGCCGACTGTGCTTGATCCCCGTGGCGCGTTGCAAATCCACCATCAGCTCGGCCATTTTCAGCGTGCTGCCCAGGCCGTCGATAATGGGCACGTCATCCACGCGAGAGATACCGTTGCGTGCCATCAACAGGTTTAGCGGCACCTCTCCTGGAATGATCACATCCGCGCCGGTTTCCTTGATGACCTTGCGGGCGGCTTCCTGGAATTGCTCGATGGCTTTTCCCGGATTTGTGTAAGCTTCGAGCACGCCGCCGAAGCCCAAGCCGGACGCCACAACGCCAGCACAACGATCCGTCAGCCCGTAAGCCCGGATTTGCTCCTGGTACAGCGGGATCATGCGGTCGATGAACAGCATGATCGCGAAACGCTGGCCGAACATGGTGGCCAGGTGGCAGCAGGTTTCGCCCATGCCGATGACGGGGATGTCGAGCATGGAACGCGCCTCCCGCAGCATCGGGTTTGGCAGTGTGCACATGGCGTACGCGTCGAAACCCTGCTGTTCGGCGGCGCGGCCGGCGGCGATCCACTGGTTGCCGTGGATCCAGTAGGTGTAGGCGTAGCCGATGTCGTTGCCGGGGTAATTGGTTGGGTAGGTGCCCCGCGCCTGGCCGTGCAGCACGATTTCGGTATCGAGGCGCAGCACCTTGGCGGCGTGCTCGCGGATCGCCTCAGGGTAGCCGGGAAGGTCTTCCAAGACGGTGAAGCTCTGGTGCCAGATGCGCATACCCATGTCGAATCTCCTGTTCAGAACCAGCCCCACAAGTCTTCTTTCCGCTCCAGTTCCTTGCTGGCGCCGTCAAATACCACGCGCCCTGCTTTTACCACGATGGCGCGTGACACGATGGCCAGGGTCGCGGGGATATTCTGCTCGACGATCACCACGGTGGTGCCGGTATTCTTGTTGATTTTCGTCAGGCTCGCCATCACGTCGCGCACGACGATCGGTGCCAGACCGGTGGAAGGTTCATCCAACAGCAGAATGCTGGGCTTCGTCATCAGCGCCATGCCCAGCGCGAGGATTTGCTGTTGGCCACCGCTAAGGGACCCAGCCGGCTGCTTGCCGCGTTCAAGCAGGATGGGGAACAGCGCGTAAATATCCTCAACGCGCGAGTCAGGGTGATGCAGGCCGGAGATCGTCAGGTTCTGGCGTACCGACAATTCGCGAAAGACGTTGTGTCCTTGGGGTACGAAGCCGATGCCGCGTCTGGTGTTGCGGAAGACGGCTCCGGGGACGATGGCCTCGCCGCGATACGTAACCGAACCTGATACCTCCGAAACGTCCCCGACAGCGCAGCGGAGCATCGTCGTCTTGCCCGCCCCGTTATGGCCGAACACTGCCACAGCCTCGCCCTCCGCGACGCTGAAAGAAATATCACGCAGCACCGGGACACCCGCGTAGCCTGCCGAAACCCCTGTGTAGGACAGCATCGCGCCTCAAACCCCGAAATAGAGTTCGGTCAGGACGGAGCTGGCGATCAGCTCCTCCACCGTACCATCCTGTAGGATTTTGCCCTGCGCCATGAATACAGCGCGCGAGCACAAATCCCGGATGAACGAAACATTATGTTCCACTACGCACACCGCTCGGCCGGACTCGGCCTCCTGCCGTACGACGCGCTGCATGGTTTCGTAGGCTGCGCCTTCGACTCCGGCCATCGGTTCGTCCAGCAGCAGCAGGTCGCCGTCGTTCATCAGGGTGCGCGCCAGGCCGATCAATTTCTGCTGTCCGAACGGAAGATCGACGACCAGGCTGCCGACAGCTTGTTCCAGTCCCATGCGGGTCAGGATGCCCATGGCACGCTCCCGCATCGCGGCCTCCGCCGCCCGCACGCCCGATCGGCCGAAGGCCAGGCGCATCACGGATTCGCCCAGGTAATCCCGAGGGCCCACCATCAGATTGTCCAGCACCGTCATGGTGCGGAACAGCAGCATGTTCTGCCAGGTGCGGGCGATTCCCATGCGGGCGCGCTTGTATAACGGTGCGCTGTCGATCTTTTGCCCGTTCAGGAAAATCGACCCCGCGTCGGGCCGCAGAACCCCGGAAATCAGGTTGAACAGCGAGGTCTTCCCCGCGCCGTTCGGCCCGATCAGGCCCAGGATCTCCCCAGACGCAATGGTCAGATGCACGTTGTCGGACACGACGATACCGCCGAATCGCTTTTGCAGGCCCTCGACGCGCAGGATCTCGGTCATATCGGGCGCCCCTTCGAGCCCAGGATGCCGGCCGGGCGCAGGAACAGGAACAGCAAGACCAGCACGGTGAAGATGATTCCCTGCATCGGCGCCATGATGCCGGGTGGCAAATGCAGAAAGGTGATCGCCTGCGGAATGGCCAGCAGCAGCACCGCGCCCACCACCGGCCCGAAGGCGGTCCCCATGCCGCCGAGCACCACCATGGTCAGGATGGCGGCGGAGGCGAGAACTTCGAATTGATCCGGGCTGATATACTGGAAATAATATGCGTACAGCCCGCCCGCCCCGCCGGCCATGCCGCATCCGATGGCGAAGATGGCGATCTTCATGCTCATGGCGTTGCGGCCCAACGCGGTGAAGGCCAGTTCCTCATCCCGCATCGCACTGATCGCTCGGCCGTACGGACCGTTGACAATGGCGCGTATGACGAACACGCAGGCCAAACCAGTGGCGGCACAGATCAGCAGGAACAGCGGCCCGCGCATCGGTCCGACGATGGTACTGGGAATGGCGGACAACCCGCCGGGGCCGCCCATGAACTCCAGATTGCGAATGAGTTGCAGCAAGCCGAGCTGGAAGCCGAGGCTGGCGATCAGCAGGTAATCGCCGGAGACACGTAGCGACGATCCGGCCAGCAGTACGGACGCTACGACGGCCGCCCCAACCCCCAGCAGCACGTTTCCGAAGGCCGGAATTTCCGGCACGTGGATCGATAACAGGCCGGTGGTGTAGGCGCCGATGGCGAAAAAAATCGGGTGCGCGACAGTGGACAGTCCCCCGTAGCCGATTACCAGATTATAGCTGGCGGCCAGGATGACGTAGATGGCAATCAGGATGGCGAGGGTGACCAGATAATCCATCAGCGTGCCAACCTCATTCTGGGCATGCGAACCCCACGCGGGAACAGCAGAATGGTCGCGAACAGAAATCCGTAAAGAAGCAGGTTCTGCCAGCGGGACCCGATGAACAGGATCGAAAAACTCTGGATCAACGCCAGGAAAATCGATGCCCAGGCGGCGGCGAAGACCCGTCCGATGCCGCCGAGCAGGGTGCCGATGACCGCGGACAACACCAGCTCCAGGGGCGTATTCGGCACGATCCCGCCGTGCGATCCGATCAGATACATCGCCGCGACGATGAACAGCGCCGCGATCACCGCGACCACGCGATAGGCGCGCTGGGCGGAGATGCCATAGAGCTCCGCCAGTTTGGCGTTATCGGACACGGCCGCCAGGAACTGGCCCTCCTTGGTGTAGCGCATGAACGCGTACAGCGCCGCCAAGGCGGCCACGGTCATGGCAACGCCAAGCTTGTCCCATTCGCTGACGGCGATGCCGCCGATGATTTCAACAGGAGACAGGATGCTTTTGTACAGTGTTTCCGGTTCGGTGCCGAACATCAACGTGATCACGTAGATTACGAATTCCGATAGGATCAGGGTAAAAATGAAAAACATCAGGTTGCCGGATTGCCGCTCGCGCAGGACTTGCAGGCCGTAGACCTCGATCAGCACCGCGCTGCCGGCGGTCAGCGCTACTGCCAGCGCCACCGCCGCGACCAGCGGCAGCGCCAGGGCGTTCAGGGCGAAAAACATGGCATAGAAGGCAATCGCCATCTGCCCGGACTGGGCGAAGTTCCACAGTCCGGTGACCTTCAGAGTCAGGGCGAATCCGACGGTGAGCAGCACATATGGTGCCGAGGTCGCGATCCCCGTCCAGAGGATCTGCGCCAGGATGATCGGCTCGAACACGATTGGGAACTCAGGTCAGCGTCGCCAGCGGTACGAAGGTGCCTTTTTCCACCGTGAGCAGATAGACGGTTTTGTCGACCCGGTGCCCCTCGATGATCATCTTGCCGGTCAGCGGTAGGTCGAATTCCCGCACCGCCAGCAAAGCCTCTCGCAGGGATGTGCCCGTGGCCGGGGTCCCCTTCTTGTCCAGGTGCTCGTACAGCGCCTTGACCAGATAGACCATGTCGTACTGGTACTGGGTGTACGGCAGCCCGTTCGGCACCCGGCCGATTTCCTTCTTCCAGCGCTCGATATACGGCGCAACCTTGGGGTTGTCGGCCACACCGGGGGCGAGGGAGGTAACGATCAAACCCTCGGCCGCGGTGCCGAGCTGCTCCAGCAGCTTGTTGTTGTAGGCGGCGGAGTAGCTGGATACGCGCTGCGTCAGTCCGAGTTGGCGCATCTGCGCGATGACCTGGGGGATGTCGGTGATCAGGCCATGGATGTGCACCATGTCGGGGTTGGCGGCGCGCGTTTTCAGCAGCATGCCGGTGAATTCGGTGGCTTTTGGGTCGTAGGCCTCGAAGGCCACGACCTGCCCCCCGGCGGCAACGAAGGTATCCCGGTAGAGTTTCGCCGCGTCGATGCCGGTATCGTTGTTGATGTACAGCACCGCCGCGCGCTTCTTGCCTAGGGTGGTGAAGGTGTATTTCGCCAGCTTGATGACATCGACTTCGGCCAGCGGGAAGGCGGTGTAGACGTAGTCGCCGAGGTTGGCGATTTCGGGGGAGTTGGCACCGCAGTTGATCTCCAGCACGCTTTCCCGGTTGGCGATCGGTGCGACGGCTTTCACCACGGGGGACCAGGCGGTGAAGAACATCGGCAATTTGTCCACTCCAATGAAGCGGTTGACTGCGTTGATACCGAGCTGGGGTTCGGCCTGGGTGTCGAGGGCGATGAGTTCGACCGGACGCCCGGCGATGCCGCCAGCGGCGTTCACATCCGCGATTCCCATGCGCATGGCCTGAATGAAGTCGTTGCCGTAGCCCGCCTGGGAGCCTGTCATGGGCATGGCGTTGCCGATCTTGATCGGCTCCTTACCCTGCGCGCGCACGATGAAGGGGGCGGTAAGGCTTGCGGCGGCGCCGGCCAGCACGGTGCGGCGCGGCATAATCAGGTTGCGGGTCATGGTGGTCTCCTTGGTCCCAGGCGTGCCCCGGTTGTCCGGGTTGGTGGCATTTAAGCCGACTTCCCGGCGGATGGCTACCGGAGAGTAGGGCGCATTGACTCGCCTTTCAGGCGCTGCCTAGTGTTCAGGGCAAACTACGATCCCTGGGAGGGACGATGATGACGATCCTGCGCCGCGTGCTTGCCGCCGCTATGCTGTCGTTCGCCGCGCTCTGCGGCCAACAAGCTGTTGCCGAGGACACAATCAAGATCGGTTATGTCGATCCATTGTCCGGTCCGTTCGCCGCCACCGGCGACAATTTCCTGAAAGTCTTTTCCTATGTCGTCGAACTCGCCAATGCCAAAGGCGGCCCGCTCGGCAAAAAATACGAGCTGGTGCCGTTCGATTCCAAGTTGCAGCCGGCCGAGGCGCTGATCGCGCTGAAATCCATCACCGACCAGAACATCCCCTTCGTGATGCACTGCGTCGGGTCCAACGTCGGCGCGGCGATGATCGACGGCGTGTCCAAGTACAACGCGCGCAATCCAGACCACCGCATCCTGTATATGAACTGCGGCGCGCTGGCGACGGAACTGACCAACGAGCAGTGCGACTTCTGGCATTTCCGGTTCACCGCCAACGTCGATCAACGCGCGGTGGCCCGCATCAAGACCCTGCCGGCGACGGTGAAGAGCGCCTATCTGGTGAACCAGGACTATTTGTTCGGCCAGTCGGTGCAGAAGGCGACACGGAAATACCTGGCGGAATACCGGCCTGACATCAAGGTGGTGGGCGACGAGCTGGTGCCATTCGGCAAGGTGCAGGATTTCACCCCCTATATCGCCAAGGTGAAGGCGTCCGGCGCGCAATCGCTGATCACGTCCAACTATGATCGCGACATGAACCTGCTCTTGAAGGCGGGCAACGACGCCGGTCTGAATATCCGCTACGACGCCTTCCTGGCGCACCAGCCGGGCGGTCCGACCTCGATCGGCCCTGCCGGCGAGAACCGGCTGACCTCGGTCATGGAGTTCCATGACAACGTGCCGGTCGAGGAGCACAACGCCGCGGCCGAGAAATTCGTCAACGGCTTCCAGTCACGGGCCAATTTCAATTTCATCCCGCTGGATTATGTCGTGATGTTCGACATGCTGACGGCGGCGATCAACAAAGCCGGATCGACCGACGCGCTGAAGGTGGCGCTGGCGCTGGAAGGCCTCAAGGTTAAGGACCTGATGGGTGAGGACAACGAAATGCGTGCGTCCGACCATCAGCTGCTCAGCCCGTTGCATGAGGCTATGTTCACCAAGGGCGTGAAATACGACGCGGAAAAGACCGGCCTTGGCTGGAAGTCGGAAGCCAAGTTGACCGGGGCGGACCTGACGCTGCCGACCAGCTGCAAGATGAAGCGGCCCGCTTCCTAAATGGAGGTACTCCTTGGCTCGCTGCTGAATGGCCTGGTGTACGGCATGCTTTTGTTCATGCTGGCATCGGGCCTGACGCTGATTTTCAGCATGATGGGTGTGCTGAATTTCGCGCATGCCAGCGTCTACATGGTCGGTGCCTATCTGGCGTTTCAGGTCAGCCAGTTCATCGGCTTCTTCCCCGCTTTAATCGTTGCGCCCCTGCTATGCGGCGCGATCGGGGCGGCGATCGAGATCTGGGGGCTGCGGCGGGTCCACCACAATGGCCACATCGCGGAGTTGCTGTTCACCTTCGGGCTGGTGTTCATCATCCAGCGCGGGGTGCAGATGACCTGGGGCATGCTGCCGGAGCCATATCGGGTGCCGGCGCTGCTGGATTTCCCGCTGTTCCAGTTCTACGGGGCCAATTTCCCGGCTTATCGCGCGTTCATGCTGCTGATCTCGGGTGGGATGCTGCTGTCAATCTGGCTGCTGCTAAAAAAGACGCGCATCGGTTTGATTATCCAGGCGGCGTTGACGCACCCTAATATGGTTTCGGCGCTGGGGCATAACGTGCCGGTGGTGTTCACGACGGTATTCGCCGGCGGCTGCCTGCTGGCGGGGCTGGCCGGGGCGATCGGGGGCGCCTACCAGTCGACGGAGCCGGGCATGGCGGACGCCATGGGGCCGATCGTGTTCGTGGTGGTGGTGTTCGGGGGCCTGGGATCGCTGGCGGGGTGCTTCATTGCCTCCATCGTCATGGGCATGATCCAGACCTTCGCGGTGGTGATCGATGCTTCCATTGCCGATCTGCTGCATCCGTTCGGCGTGGTGCTCAGCGCCGATACCTTGCTCACCGAGGTCCTGACCGTGCCCATAGGCCGCATCGCTTCGCTGCTGCCCTTCATGATGATGGTGGCCATCCTGCTGTTCCGCCCGCGCGGCCTTATGGGGACGCGCGACACATGAATACCGCACGCTGGATTTGGGTGGTCACCGTAGTGGTGGCGGCGGTGCTGCCTTGGTTGTTCCACGACTTCCACACCGGGCGCGATGCCGGGTTTGTGATTTCCATGCTCAGCCAGACGGGCATGATGATCATTCTGGCGCTGTCGTACAACATGCTGCTGGGGCAAGCGGGGCTATTTTCGCTGTGCCACGCGACGTTTTTCGGTATCGGCGGCTATGCGACGGCGCATTTCCTGAATGCCGCGGGGGACGGCTCGTTCCCGGTGCCGATGGAGCTTGTGCCGGTGCTGTCGGGGTTGAGCGGCCTCGGGCTGGCGGTTGTTTTCGGATTCATGGCGACCAAGCAGCGGGCCACCGCCTTCGCCATGATCACCATGGGCATCGGCGAGCTGACGGCCACCGCCGCGCTGATGTTCCACCATTTTTTCGGCGGCGAGGGCGGGGTCACCACCAACCGCATGATCGAAAACAGCGTGTTGGGGCTGAGCTACGCATCCGGCTTGCAGGTTTATTATTTGATCCTGGTCTGGACGGTTTTGTCGGCCGGCGCCATGTATTTCCTGACCCAAACCCCGCTCAGCCGCATGGCCAACGCCACGCGCGACAATTTCGAGCGCGCGCAGTTCATGGGCTACGACCCACGCATGGTGCGGTTTCTGCAATTCAGCCTGTCCGGGCTGTTCGCGGGGATCGGCGGCGGGCTGTATGCCATTACGTATGAGATTGTAACATTCGACGCGCTGGCGGCACCCCTGTCGGCCAATGCGCTGCTGATGGCGTATATCGGAGGCACCACGGTATTCGGCGGGCCCATCCTGGGGGCGGTCTTGATCACGCTGCTGCAAAGCGGGGTTAGTCTGCTGTCCAACTCCTGGCTGGTTTATGTAGGCGTGCTGTTCATCTCCATGGTGATGTTCGCGCCGGCCGGGCTGTCGGGGCTGATCATCGCGCACCGGCCGATCGTTGGCGCCGGGCGGATGGGACGGTTGACGGTGCCGTATTTGCGGCTGGTGATCCCCTTTCTGGCGCTGGTTTTGGGCTTCGTGGGGCTGGTGGAGTTGCTGTCGTTCCTCACCATCGGCGCGGCGCAGGGCAAGAAGCTGGTGTTGTTCGGGTCGCCGATCGATGTGCAGGCGATGCAGCCCTGGCTGGTGTCGGTGGTGTGCCTGTTCGGCGGCGGGGCATGGTTGCGGATCGAGGCCAGGTCGTTCCATACCGTGTGGGAAAGCCTGACCGCCGATTTGAAGCAGGGGGATCGCCCATGACCGCCGTCAGCCTGCGGGATGTGCGCAAGAGCTTCGGCCCCACCGAGATCATTCGCGGCGTGACACTGGATATCGCGGAAGGCGAGCGGCACTGCATCATCGGCCCCAATGGCGCCGGGAAGACCACACTGTTCAACCTGATCAGTGGGCGGTTCCCGATTACCTCCGGTGAGGTTCTGCTGAATGGCGCCCGGATCGATGCGATGCCGCCGCATATGATCAATCGCGCGGGGTTGTCCCGGAGCTTCCAGATTACCTCGATCTTTCCGCGGTTGTCGGTGTTCGAGAATCTGCGATGCGCGCTGCTGTGGAGCCGGGGTTACAAATACTCGTTCTGGTCGGCGCTGTGGCGACAGACGGCGTTGAACGACGCGGCGCAGGCGTTGCTGGAAGATTTGAACCTGGAGAACCGGCGTGATATCCCCGGGGGTTTGCTATCCTACGCGGAACAGCGGGCGCTGGAAATCGGGATGACGATCGCCGGGGGGGCATCGGTCATTCTGCTGGATGAGCCGACCGCCGGCATGAGTCACAGCGAAACGGATTATGCCATGGCGTTGATTCGGCGGGTCACGCAGGGCAAGACGTTGCTGATGGTGGAACACGACATGAAGGTGGTGTTCGACCTCGCCGATACCATTACGGTACTGGTGTATGGGCAGGTGATCGCATCGGGCCCGCCGGAGACAGTGCGCGCCAGCAAGGCGGTGCAGGAAGCGTATTTGGGAGCGCTCGAAGAATGATCCTCGAAGTGCGCGACCTGCATGCGTTTTATGGGCAGAGCCATATCCTGCATGGCGTGGATTTGTCGGTGGACGAGGGGGAGATTGTCTCTCTGCTGGGTCGAAACGGTGTGGGGCGGTCGACGCTGTGCAAGGCGATCATGGGGTTGGTGCCGCCTCAGGGGCAGGTGTTGTACCGCGGCAAAGACGTTGCGGGGTTGCGCAGCGATTTGGTGGCCCGAGCAGGGATTGGGTATGTGCCGGAGGACCGGCAGGTGTTTCCGACGCTGACGGTGCGGCAGAATTTGGAGCTTGGGCTGAAGCGGGCAGGGCGATTCGGACGCTGGACCTTCGACGATGTGTTCCGGCTGTTTCCCAATCTCGCCGCTCGGCAGAACAATCCGGCTGGGGTTCTTTCCGGGGGCGAGCAGCAAATGCTGACGATGTGCCGGACGTTGATGGGCGATCCGGATCTGGTGCTGATCGATGAACCGACCGAAGGGTTGGCACCTTTGCTGGTCGAGCAGGTGGGGGTGTTGCTGGCGGAGATTGCCTCCCGTGGGGTGGCGATTTTGTTGGTGGAGCAGAAGCTGACGATCGCGCTGAAGATTTCTCATCGGTTGTATGTGATGGGGCATGGGAGGATTGTGTTCGAAGGGACGCCGGGGGATTTGTCGGCGAATGGGGGTGTGAGACGGGAGTGGTTGGAGGTTTAGGGGGCGCGGTGTAGGCGGCGATCTGGTAGACTACCACTACTCAGCAGTCGGTAAATTAGGCTGCAAACTGATTAGCCGAATTTAGTTGAATAATTGGGCCTTATACCGGCCTGCCTGGTTGAGAGCGACACACCGGTGGCGCCTCCCCTTCATGCCGGCAGGTGGATTCATATTTGAAGTGCAACAGGTACTGTAGGAGTGCCTCGGCCGGGGAGTAGCGTCACGCCGCCGCAACCACTCGTCCGCCGCGTCACCGAGCGTCTTGGGTGTTGCGGTAGGTTTTCGTGATCGGCGTCGATCGGGTCATCTCGCCGCTGTGCCAGTTGAATGGTGGCATGGCTGGTTCTTGCTTCCTGGTCGCGGAGATCTATCTCAACATCTTGCCGCGATTGGAACCCGGAACAAGTCCGGGGATGACACGGGTGGTTGGGTCGTCACCGCCCGAGCAATTCCACCGCCAGACTCTCCCACTCCTCCGCCGTCGTGCCGGTCGTCGGGGGCCTTCCTGCTCGGTTGTACCAATAACCGGCGTTGGACAAATCTCCCTCAACCCGGTGCAGATACGCATGCACCCGGGACCCGGTCGGGGTTTTCTCCTCCTGCGCGCATTCGTGCGCTTTCTTCCAGTCGCCCTTCGCGTCCCACCACAACGTCTGCAACGCGAGGTCCAGGCTTGGGGGTGGTTCGGTTGCGACGATCGAGGCTCGGAAGGTGGGGAGGTCCATGGGTGGGGGTCCTTTCAGCGAGACGGGGGCATCGTCAAGGTGAGTCGTGGTGGCGGGCCTTCGGCCCGACCCCGGGGCCCGCCATAACGGGGTGCGAAAGTCACCCGTCCGATCAGGTCTTGGCTTGGTATCGCTTAAGCCGCCTTCTTCCAGCCCAACAACCGTTGCAACTTGCGGACCGCGCTATCCGGGGTAATCAGCACTGTCTTGCCCGTCGCCGCCGCCACGGCCGGCGCTGCTCGGGATAGGCTGAACTGCGCCAGTGCGATCACGTCGCAATCCCGCAGCGCCATCGCGGACGCTGCTGCCTCCCGGTCATGCCCCGCGCCATCGCCCTTGTTCAACGCTGTCAACGCCGCCGCTGCCAAACACGGAACGATTGTCATCCCTGGGGGAAACTCCGGCGGCATGGAGTCCAGCGTCGGGGCAAAGGTCGCCAGCAGGCCAACCCGAGCGGAGGGGCCAGCCAGGGCCAGGGCTTCCTCGATCATGGCTTCGTTTGGCTTCAGCACGGGGATATCGGGAAACTCCCGTGCGCAGGCCTCGATGCACGGACCGAAGGCAGAGCAGGTGAACAGGATCGCGTCGGCGCCGGTACCGTGAGCGTAACGGGATAACGTCAAGAACCGTTGCGTCATCGCCGGCGTCAGTGAGCCCTGCGCGGCCAGATCGGCCGACAGGGAGTCGTCCAGCAGGTTCATCAAAACAGCTTCCGGCCACAATCGGGAAAAAGCTTCCTCGATGGCGGGGATGGACGGTTTCAGCGCGTGGATCAGCGCGATACGGGTCACTGCAGTTCGTCTCCCGCATAGCGGCGCCACGCGCTCATTTGAATGGCGGAGGTCAGGCAATGCACCACCACTGGCTTGGTCCGCACCGCGAAGGCGGCGGCAATGCCGGCGGCGACTTCGGATTCATCGCGGATGGTGATGGCCTCGCAGCCGAACGACCGGCCCCAGGCGGCGAAATCCGGGTTGGTCAGGCGCATCGCGTCCATGAATTTGCGCTCGGGGTAGCGCACGTAGGAGTGCATGCCGATCGTGCCATACATGGAATTGTCCGAGATGATCATGATCGGGTTGCCGCCATACTGGCAGGCGGTGGCCAGCTCGTTGCCCATCATTAATGCGCCGCCGTCGCCGATGAAGCACACGGCCTGACGGCCAGGGTGGCGCAGCGTGCCCGCCACCGCCATCGGCATGCCCGAACCCATGGCGCCGACGATCGACGACAGGAAAATCTGGGTGGATTTGAAACCGATATAGCGGTGGATATAGGACCCGAAATTGCCGGCGTCTGACGTAATGATCGCGTCGTCAGCGAGATGCTTGTCTACCTCGCAGACGATAGCGGCGAAATTCACGCCGTCGGTGGTGGGCTCCCACTTCTTGTCCAGCAGGCCCATGTGGATGGAGTGCAGCCCGTCCACCCAGCCCTTGCGCTTGGCCGCATCGGCCGGGGCGCCGCGCGCCAGCAGGGCCTTGATGACCTCGTATGGGTCGGATGCGATGCCGAGCGTGGGCCGGAAGACGCGGCCGATTTCGTTGGAGTCGGGCCAGATGTGCACCAGCGGCAACTGCGGCTGGGGGGCGGCCGGGAACGTATAGGACTGGCTGACGGAGTCGGTGATGCGCTCGCCGATGGACACCATCAGGTCGGCCTTCTTCATCTCCCCGATCAGCGCCGGCGGGACGCGGATGCCCATGTAGCCGCCGTAGTTGGGGTGGCGGGCGTCGAACAGTTGCGGGCGGCGGTGGGTCGGGTTGACCGGCAGCACCCAGGTTTCCGCCAGCTTGCGCAGATCGGCGGCGACGTTGGAGTCGTACAGCGTATCGGCGAGCAGCGCGCCGCCCACCACGGCCAGTGGGCGTTCGGACTTGGCCAGCATGTCGGCGAGCTGGTCCAGATCCTCCTTACGGGGGCCGGACAGAGCGCGGGGGCGCGGCAGGTTCACCTCGGCGTCGGTTTCTTCGTCGAAGATGTCCTCTGGGAGAATAACCGCGACGGGGCCTTGGGTGCCGGATTCCGCCACATGGAAGGCGCGGGCAATGGCTTCGGAAGCGGTCTCGGGTTCGTTCACCTCGATCACCAGCTTGGTGATGTCGCCCAGCAGCTTGGAGTAGTTCTGCTCCTGCAGCGCGCCGCGCCCGAAATCCTTGCGCTCCACCTGGCCGACCAGCATCACCAACGGGGTCGCGTCATGAAACGCCGAGTGGATGGCGACCATCGCGTTCGCCAGGCCCGGCCCGCGGGACACGATGCACACCCCCGAACGCGACCGCAGCCGCCCGTCGGCCACGGCGGCGAACCCGGCGCCGCCTTCGTGGCGGCAGACGATCATCTTGATGGAGTTGCGGGCGGTCAGCACGCTGGTCAGGCCGACGTAGGACTCGCCGGGGACGCAGAAAATCTGGTCGACGTTATGGGCTTCCAGGCTGTCGGCCAGCAAATGGGCAACGGTGGTCATGGTGGGGTGCGTCTCCTGAGCGTTCCTGCTCGCAGGATAAGGGGATGGCGCACCGGTGGCCAGACCGGCTAAAGCCGCCGGCATGTTACACGGTCTTTACGCCCGCACCCTGGCGCTGGCTTCCTCCCCCCGAGCGCTGTGGTGGCTGGCGGTTATCGCCTTCGCCGAGAGCAGTTTTTTTCCGATTCCGCCCGATGCGCTGCTGATCCCGATGGCATTGGCTCGGCCGGACCGAGCTTGGCGGTTCGCGCTGGTCTGTACCGTCGCGAGCGTGATCGGCGGCGCCCTCGGCTATTTCATTGGCTACGCCGTGTTCGACCAATTGGCTCGGCCGTTGATCGCGTTCTACGGCTACAGCGGGCGGTTCGATGCGTACCAGGCGATGTATGCGCAGTACGGGTTGTGGATCATTCTGGTGAAGGGTCTGACGCCTATACCGTACAAGATCGTGACGATCGCCTCAGGCGCCGCGCATTTCGATTTCGCGGTGTTCATGATGGCGAGCGTGGTCACCCGCGGCGCCCGGTTCTTCCTGGTCGCGACCCTGCTGCACTTCTTCGGGGATTCGGTGCGCGATTTCATCGAGCGGCGGCTGACCCTGGTCACCACATGCATCGCGGCAGGAGTGGTCGGCGGGTTTCTGCTGCTGCGGCTGCTGTAAATAAACGCGCGCGCGTTAACCTTGCGTTAACCTAATACCAACCGCCCTAACCACTGACACACGCCCAGAGCCTCATTCCGATTGAGCGTATGCGTCCTGGGTCGTTGACCAGAAACTCCCATGCCTTCCGGCAGGCCTCGACGATCTCTTCATAGCTATCCCAGACCAAATTGC
>CAIYDT010000242.1 GCA_903924985.1 uncultured Acetobacteraceae bacterium | reverse complement strand
GATCCCGTGGACATGCGGCGGGCAGGGTTCGCCTATTACGGCGTTGGGCGCGGGTAAGGCGACGCGCAACGATAACGGATACTTTTTAGGCGCGAGTTCCGGTTTCCAGACGCTGGCCGCCAGCAGCCACGTTCGGGATGTGATAAAAATCACATCTGCCCCTGAGGTCTTGGGATACCAATGCCTGGCGGGAGCCGCCGCGATCGATACGACACGATAGGTATGCGGAGCCGCGGGTTCGGATAGCCTGCCAACAGAATTCGACCGGGGAGATACCCTTAGTGACGCGCAAGTGCGGGAGATGTGCCATCCTCAACACGGATCGCCGGTCATGATCGCGTCGAATCCCGTTCTGGAATCGCCACCCAAGATTACGCTCGGCATAACTGAAACGTGCCCTCTGCGCTGTAACTATTGCTACGCGGATTGTGCCCACGCACCGAAGCAAGGTGAACTGCATGAGGCACAATGGGTCGACCTGATCAAAGGTCTCGCCGACCAGGGCGTAATCCAGGCGTATATCGAGGGCGGAGAGCCTTTGGCCAAGCCAGGGTTCATGAACATCCTGCGGTCCGCGACACCGGTCATGATGACATTGCTACGGACTCACGGTATCGGGCTGACACACGACGTCGCGCGAGAACTTGCCGATATCGGATTGGGCCGCGGTCTGGTCGATTTCATGGGCGCCGACGCGGCAACCCACGATTACGCGGCCGGAACGGCGGGAAGCTTCGAACAATCCTGTGCCGCCGTCCGAAATCTGGTCGCAGCCGGCATCCCGGTCGATGTGCTGACGATTCTGACGACGCGCACCGCCCCCCAGTTGAGCGCCATCGCAAAACTGGCTTCCGACCTCGGGGCCAGCCGGATCGGGGTGCTGCGCCTTTATCCGCTCGGTCGGGCGCGCCACGTCTGGTCCGAGCTGGCGCTGAGCATGAATGCGCAAACAGCCGCGCTGGCATCGTTGCAATGTCCCAGCGGGTTAGGATTGATGCAGTCCTGGCATCCCAACGACCACAATTGCTGCTGGCAGGCCGCCGCGATCAATGCGTTCGGCCGGGCGATCGGATGCATGTATTTGCGCGATTATGTGGACTTCGGCGACGCCACCGAGACACCCTACTACGATATCTACCGCACGAATCCCCTGTACCAGGAATTGCGGTCAGGGAATGTGGAGGAAAGCTGTTCCAGTTGCAGCGCCACCCAAGGCAGCCACGGAGGCTGCCGGAGCGCCGCCTACGCCTTCCACGGCCGCTGGACAGCACCCGATCCGTTCGACTTAGGGCTCAATCGCGGCACCGATCTGACGCAACTGCCGCCGGTACGCCCGCGCGTTTCAAATCAGGAGGGGGAAAATGCCCACGACCTGGTCGCCTAGCCCCGGCGTGCGGTTGCGCCCCATCCCGGAGCAGGAGTGCTGTCTGGCGTACCTGCCACGCCCGCCAGGACTGCATGGGATGAATCTGACAACCTGGCTGGTCTTCATCTTGTGCGACGGGCGCACCCAGCCGGAAATCGCCGAGGCATATTTCGACGCGCTCGGCCCCGCCGGTGGGCCCGCGGCAAACCACGGAGCCCTGGAGTCCGCGCTGATCCAGTTGGAGACTTTAGGGCTGATCCGCCGTTCGGAAAGCAACCCGACTTCATGACACGCAAGGAGGTACCATGACCGACCCACGCGACCTGCTTCGGGCCAGAGGCGCACCAGCGCCGCTGGCTCGGCCGATGCCAACCGAAATTCGCAGCGATGGCGGACTGGGTTTCAAATTGCTGCAGGCCCCCTATTGGAGCGGCCCCGACAGCGCCCCTGTGATCGCCGAGTGGACCTGTGCGCTGTCGCTATGGAAAATGATCGAACTGCGGGACTTCCTGGTAAAGCCGGATCCCAAGACCGGCATCCAGCCGGAAGCCGCGATCGATGCGCTGCTGCGGGCAACCGGAATCGGCCACTTCATGGGAACATTCATCGCCGCCGGACCGACATTCAATCAGGTGCGGTTCATGTTCGCATTCGCACCCAAATATATTACCGATCCGCGGAGCCTGAATCGAGCAATATTCAACATGCTCAAGGATGGCCGGGGTCCGGATGCGAACCAGGGCGCTCGCGACCTCCTTCATCTGCGCGGTATCTGGGCTGAAGCCGCCACGCGGACAGACGACGTTCTCATGATGCTGAGTCAGATCGATCTTGTCGGGCAACTGCACGATCCAGACCAGTCGCCATTCAGCGCCGCGCTGTTGCCACCATTAACCGACTTCGGAGGTGTGCCATGAGCACCACCAATACCGGCACCGTGTTGCCGCCTCTCACGAACTATGGCTGCCCCGCCATCGCCGAAATCGAATACCTCCTGTGCTTCGTAGGGTCGGTCTGGAAGACGCCCCATCTCGAAGCGCAGGCGAATCACCTCCTCACCGGGCTCACGACCACCCTCAACGACCGGCATGCGAATGGGGTGTTTTCGCAATACCTTGGCGGAAAAACGGCCGGTGCAAGGTTGATTGGCGGCAGGACAACCGTCCGCAACATGGTCTTCGACATGGAATGGTCATCCCGGCTCGATCGCGCGGATCTGCAGCGTGTCGCGAAGCAGGTCCTCGATACCTGGAGCGAGTGGCACGCCGTGTCCTGGGTCTGGTCCGATGAGGCGGCCAGAAAGCCGCATCCAGCGATTGTTCTGGTCCTGCCGCCCGGCACGATCATGGATGACGCAAAGGTAGCGGACGGCCCCACCTCGTCAATGGAAGGACGGGCGAGCATCCACGGCACATTCCTGTGGCCCGATGCGCCGCCAGAGCCAATATCGCAGTCCCAGGCCGTATATTTTTGCGCAGCAGTCTGGTCCGACGGCTGTAACGGCGCGTCGATGCCGTCGCATCTCACGCATAAGGCGTGGGAGCCTTGGCAGAACACATGCGCCGCACTCTATAACGAATTGGCCGAATTCCGGACCAACCAGAACGTCGACGCGCTATCGTGGCCCAACTGGCAGAGCCGAAACCTCGTCGGCTGGGTGGCGTTTTACGATGATACCTGGCAGGAAATCGGCGACCTGACGCTAGAGTGGGCAAACCCCCTGCCCGAGAAGACCTACGGCCTGCTCGGGAGCCATCACGCCCCGATGACGCTTCTCTGGTCCAACACGACCAAATCCCCGCATACGCCGCCACCGCCGCCTGGGCATCAGCCGCCACCTTTGCCCGGCCCCTATTTCCCGGAGGATTACACGCCTCACATGTCGCCCTACTTCGCGTTCAAGCGGCCGTAGGGCACCGAAACCTCGTTTCTTGCCACGCGTCCGGCGACAATCCCCAGCGCCGGACGCGTGGCAGCCAACGAATCGTTTGGATGGGGCATTGCCCCCTCGACGTCATGGCGGAGCATGCCCCCGCCACCCACGTCTTGCGGTGCCGATCTCAAGAAAGACGCTGATGGCGCGCTTACGCCCGCACGTCGGACGGCGGCGAACCCAGACCTATCTCCGTTTCAATCAACAAAGCGAAGGCCGCGGCGCCCTGCTCCTCGGCGATATGTTTCGCCTCCAGCAGCGCATTATTCCTGGCCTGACCGTCCAGCAGCCGCGCTCTCAGCCGCAGCAGCGGTGCGCGGTACAGATCGGAACCTATCGCCAGGCGTACCGCGTCGGCTCTGTTCAAGGCCGCCAGCGCCGCGGCGCGGTCGCCCACCAACAGTTCCGCCTCCGCCAACAACCCAAGCAGATAGGGCAACAGCACCTGCCCCTGGGTTCGGTCGTAATCGGTGAGGGCTTTGTGCAACAGGCCCAACCCATCAGGATCGAGGCGGACCGCCTTCGACCAGCCGATCAGGGCATCCGCCATGGCGATCCAATAGACGAGCCCATGCTCCCGTGCGATCGCGCCGCTCTGTTCCGCGAACCGGGCGGTCTCCTCTGGACTGCCGGCCAACTGCTGGGCAACCGCGACGAACCCCAGCACGTAGGACGCTTTCAAGGGCCGAGCCTCCGACACCCGCGAAGCGGCCGACGCAGCCCGGCGCAGCATCGCGTCGCGACCGCGGATGAGCCAGTCCAACCAGGCCAGATGCGCCAGGATGGACGCATCCTCACGATCCTTGTCCCGTTGATCCGCTTCCAGTTCCAGGTGACGAGCCAGCGCGGATTCCATCGTCGCCTCGGCACTGACCAACTTGCCCTGGCACATCAGGCACCAGCCGTGGCGTTGTTCCGCGACGCAGATCATCACCGGATCGCCGACAATTCGGGCGATCCGCAATACCTGTTCGCCCAACTCGCGCGCCCGTGTCATTGGCCCGCGAACTTGATAGTAGGATGTCAGGCCGCGCAGCGCCGGCAGCAACTCGCGCGCCGTACCCAACTCCAGGGCGAGACGGGCACCGCGTTCATAGACCTTCTGGACTTCGGGATCCGCGTAACCCCGCCCCGCGATCAGCGCCTCTCCCAGCGGCAACAAACTGGCCAGTATCGCGGCTGTGTCAGTCATCGACTCCGACAATGCCAGCGCACGCCTCGCATGCGCCTCTGCTTCGGCGTACGCACCGGTTTCCAGCATCGCCTGGGCTGCCGCCCGAAACAGCGGCGCCGCTTCGGCGGTTTCACCGGCTTCCGCGAGATGTCGGCCGAGGACTTCGGGCGCAATTTCGGCCAGGCTGGGGTGGGCGCGCCGCAACGCCCGCGCGACCTGACGGTGTAGCAGCCGCTTGTGGGCTTGCTGCATGACACCGTAGGCGGCATCTGCCAGCAGCGCGTGGCGGAACACCAATTCGGCTTTATCGCCCGTACCCCGGCGCACCATTACATCGCTGCTGGTAAGGCGATCGACCTCGGCCTCGAACGCCGCCGGCGGCAAACCGGACAGTTCCGCCAGCAAATCCAGCGGCGCCTCGCGACCAAACACCGATGCCAATTGCGCCAGGGGCTTGGCGGTGCCAAGCCCATCGAGGCGAGCAGCGAGCAGTTGCCCGATCGTCCCCGGCGGCCGGTCCAACGAATCCCGGTTGTCGGCGATGGAGCGCACGAACTCCTCAATGAAGAGCGCCACCCCTTCCGCGCGGTCGGCGATTGCAATCTGGGCATCGGCGTCCAGATCGACCCCAAAGCGCTTGGCGATTCCGCGCACCATTTCCAGCGATGTGTCCGCATTCAGTGGCGCGAGCGGCCAGTGCGAAACGTGGGCCAGCCGTGGAAATGCGTCGCCACTTGGGGTTCGGTCGGTCCCAACCAGCATCATGCGCCGGTTCGGCGCGGCTGTTATGAGCTGACCGACCAGTTCGGCCGTCGAAGGGTCGGCCCAATGCAGATCTTCCACGAGAATAAGCAAGGATCGGTTGGTCGCGATCCGGGCAAACAGGTCGGTCAACACATCGAATATCTGACGGCGAACCCGTTCGGGCGCGCGCGCGTCCTCCGGCGTCGCGCCCAGCAAAGCCGCCAGACTGCCGCTGGCCGCCGCATCCAATCCCAAACCTTCGGCATATTGCGTCGTCTGGGTGCGTATCTCCTCCGGCAATGCACCGGCCTCAAGGCCTATGGCCAGGCGAAGCCATTGCAATACCGGCTGCAAAGAGCTGTCGCGGGACGTTGGAGCACAGAACAGGCTGACGATCTCAGGCCGGTCGTCGGTCACCGCGTTCAGGAGCGCGGCCAGCAGATGCGACTTTCCGATACCGGGCCCGCCCGTCAGCAGCACCGCCTGGCCGGCACCGTCGCGTGCCTGATGCCAACGGGCCTCGATGTCGCGAAACAGCGCCTCCCGCCCGACCAGCATGGCGCCGCCCCGCGCGAAGCGACGTTTGAGCCAACCCAAGGGATCGCCGGCTCCGGCATCCGCCAACACATGCGCCGCCGCGACCTCGAAGGGCAGTTTCAGTCCGGTGGTATCGGCGGGATTGGTGATGAAGCGATCGCCCAGCAGGGGCAACGTGCCCTCTCCCACCACGACGCCGTTCGGGTGCGCGATTTGTTGCAGCCGAGCGGCGACGTTGGCGGCGGAGCCAACGACGGCGGCGGGCTCGATTCCACCGATGGGGACGTTAGCGGCGGCGATGTCGCCGACAAGTACCCAGCCAGTCTCAATGGCCAGCCGCGCGGCAACAGGGGATTGGCTGATACGCGCCGCGATATCCAGCGCGCACAGCACGGCGGTTTGAGCGTCCCGGCCCGTAGCCGACGGCCAGCCAAACAAGACCAGAATTCCATCCCCCACGACTCGCGCGACGTAGCCGCCGCGGCGCCGGACGCAATCGAACACGATTTCCTGGTAGCCACGAAGTATCGCGGCGAATTGCTCTGGTTTCATACGGAACTGATGACCGGTCGAGTCAACCATGTCACAGAACATGATTGTCAGAAGGCGATGCTCCGCCGTCGATTCCCGAGCACTAGGCATCCTGCCTCACGTTGGCGGTCGCCATGCCCGATCGTGAGCAGGTTCCGCTTTTTGTTAAATCCGGCCAACCCGACCCAATGCACCAACACGCTACGCCCCGGCAGCGCGCTGTTCAAGAGAGACACGGGCTTGCCGTGGGATGGTGCCGATGCCAGGGTGCCCATGCACTTCACAACCATGATGCATGGGGATATGGCGTTACTGGTCGTTCATTCTTTGGCACGCGTCCCCTTGTTCAAGAGCCTTGACCAGCAGGCCTTGCACCGTCTTGAAACGGCTTGTTCCAGTGTGAGCGTCGCGGCCAAAGAGTGGGTGATCGATCATCAGGCGGCAGGGACCGACCTGTTTTTCGTGCTGCGCGGACATTTGCGCGTCGTCGTATCGACCGCGGGACGGGAAACCATTCTACGGGATATTCGCCAAGGAGAATATTTTGGCGAATTGGCCGCTCTGGACATGCGCCCTCGGTCGGCTGGGATCGTGGCGATGACCGCCGCTACCTTGGCCCGCATGCCGGCATCCGTTTTTCGTCGAGCGATTCATGAGCATCCGGATGTTTGCGATCAGGTCGTCGCCGTGCTCGTAGCCCAGATCAGATCGTTGACAGATCGCGCCAATGAGACGGCCGGTCTGAACATGAAGCATCGTCTGATCGCCGAACTGCTGCGGCTGGCCTACCCGGCTCCGTCGGTGCCCGGTCAGATGATCGTGTCGCCCCCGCCAACGCACGCCGAACTCGCGGCCCGAATTGCCAGCCAGCGGGAGACGGTGACGCGGGAACTGAGGGCCTTGGAGCATACGGGGTTGATCGGCCGCCGGCACGGGGCGATCGTGCTCTTGGATCCCGGGAGAATGCGGCGCCTGGTGGCGGCGGCGAGCCAGGGATGAGTGAGCATCCCGGACAAGGCCCCGATGCAAAAAAAAGCGTCGCCGTTAACCCTTTATCAACCTTTGCGTGCCTACCCTCCCTCGCATGGACCTTACCGTTTGCCTCTGCACCCATAACCGCCCGCGCTATGTCAGGGACTGCCTGGCCGGTCTCGCCCGCCAAACGGTTTCCCACGACCGCTTCCAAACCCTGATCGTGGATAGCGGCTCGACTCCCGAAGCGCACGCCAAACTCCAAAAACTGACCGACGCGAACACCACTCTCATCCGCCTGGACCAACCGGGCGTCTCCCTCGCCCGCAACGCCGGGGCCGCGGCCGCCAAGACCCGCTTCATCGCCTACATCGACGACGACGCCATCCCCGACCCCACCTGGGTCGCCGCCATGCTGCATGCCCTGGCCAAACCCGGCCCCCCGCCGGCAGTCATCGGAGGCCGCATCCTGCCGAAGTGGGAGGCACCCTTGCCACCCTGGTGGCCCGCCTCCCTGCGCGGCGTCCTGTCCATCATCGAGCATCAGGGCCAGGGCGAGTACCGCACCCCGGCCCTTCCCCCGAAGCTCGAACCCTACGCCGCCAACATGGTCGTCGACGCCCGGCTCCTGCTGCAATCGGGCGGCTTCGGCGGCAAACTCGGCCGCCACGGCACCACCCTGCTGTCGGATGAGGAAGTGCAGCTCGCCTGGCGCCTGCAGGATGCCGGACACAGCGTGCGTTACGACGCGCGCATCGTGGTGCATCACCAAATCCAGGCCGCCCGCTTCCGGCCGGAGTGGCTGCTGGCGCGCCTTTACTGGCAGGGGGTCTCGACCGTTCTGACCCGCAAAACCCTCGGCTATCGCACGACCATTTGGAAGGAGCTGCCGCGCCGCCTGGCCGTCGCGCTGCTGTGCGCCCCGGCCGCCATCGTTCCGAAATCCTCCACCAGGTTCATGGCCCCACGCTGGCGGCTGGCCTACGCGGCGGGCTTTCTGAAAGCGGCACTCAGCCGATGATCCTGTATCGCTGGCAGGGCGCCGCCCGCAATTTCGGGGATGAGCTGAACACCGTCCTGTGGCCCAGGCTGCTGCCGGGGTTCTTCAACGACGACCCGGCCGAACGCTTTCTTGGGATCGGGTCCGTACTCGACCGGCGGCACACCGGCGCCGGCCTGAAGCTGGTCGCGGGGTCGGGGTACGGGGGCTATCAGCAGCTTCCGACGCTGGACCGAGCATGGGACATCCGCTGGGTCCGTGGCCCCCGCACGGCGCTCAAACTTGGCCTTTCCCCCTCGCTCGGCCTTGGCGATCCGGCCGCCCTGCTGCCAATCGCTGGCCTGGTGCCGGTTCTGAAGCCATCCCGCATCGGCTTCATGCCGCACTTCGAAAGTGCCGCGGGGGGGGCGTGGGACGCAGCGGCGGCAGCCACCGGCATCACCCTGATCGACCCGCGCGGCGACCCGCTTGCCATCGCCGCCGGTATCGCCGGCTGCCACGTGCTACTCAGTGAGGCGCTGCACGGCGCCATCGTCGCCGACGCGTTGGGCGTGCCCTGGGTGGCGATCGAGCCGCTCGCCCCCATCCATCGCCCCAAATGGCAGGACTGGGCGGACACGCTGGAGCTGACCATCCGCTTCCAGCGCCTGCCCCCGTCATCATTGCTGGAACGGGCGCGCCTATCCGGACTGACGTCCTTCCATATGGGGCGTGGCATGCTGGATCGGCATGCCGAACGGCTGCGGCGCGTCGCACCCGGCTGGTTCATGGAACGGGCGGCGCGGTCGCTCCACCAGGCGGCGATGGCGCCGCCGCAACTATCGTGCCGTGCCGCGCTGGACCGTTGCCAAAGCCGTATGCTCGATCGGCTGCACACGTTACGCTGGGCGCCCTTGCGCGCCTGACTGGGAAGGGCCTACCACCAAGGGCCGTACTCTTGATACAAGCGGCGTCCCGCCCCCCCCTGCCCGCGAGAGCGCCAGAACCCGATGCTGCCTGCACCCCAACCGCCCGCCGCCGATCTGCTGCAACGCATCCCACTGTCTGCCCGCACCATCCTCGATGTTGGCTGCGGCCAGGGCGAGCTAGGGACCGCGTTCAAACAGTACAGCCCAGCCACCCGCATTTTCGGGATCGAGCAGGACAAGGAACGCGCCGCCATCGCCGCGATCCACCTGGATGAAGTCGCGGTCATGGACCCCGAAGCGGCCGACCCGCCGTTCGCGGTGCCGGGCGGGTACGATTGCATCGTTTACAGTACCTCCCTGGCACATATGCGCGAACCCTTCGCGGTACTCCGCCGCCACGCCGAGTTGCTGCACCCCGATGGGGTGATGCTGATATGCGTACCGAATATCGAGCATTGGAGCTTCGCCGAACGCCTTCTCCGCGGCACGTGGGACTACGAACAAGCCGGGCTGCTCGACCGCGATCATCTGCGCTGGTTCAGCCTGGAAAGCATGCGGCGCGGCTTGATCGAGGCGGGGATGTACCTTTGCGACGCTTCCCCCCGCGTGTTCGACGCCGAACCGGCGCGAAATTTTGCCGCCGCCATGGCCCCCGCGCTGGTCACCCTCGGCATCGACCCACAAGGCTACGCCCGCAGAGCATCCGCGCTGCAGTTCATCTGGCGGGTGAGGAAGAAGGAGCGGGAGCGCGTCAGCCTGGCGGGCACCATGCTGCCGCCCGTTGGCGGCGTGTCCCATGTCAGGGTCGTGCAGCCCTTTCAGGCCATGGCGTCCGACCCCATGGTCAGCGTCAATCTGAGCAACGAAGTCGATCTGTCACGTCCCCACGACGGCAGCCCTCACATCTTCATCCTGCACCGCCCGTCATTGGCCGGGCAGCAAGGGCGGGACCTGCTGCGCATGCTGATCGACGCCGGCTGGCTGGTGGTGACCGAATTCGACGACCACCCCGATTTCTTTTCGGGCATGCAGGATGAGGCTCAGCTGACCTTCCGTGGCGTACATGCCATCCAGACCACGACCCCCGCCATGGCCGAGGTACTGCGGACGCGGAACCCGGAAATCGCCATTTTCCCCAACGCCATCGAAGTGCTGCCGGAGATACGCAATTTCGCCGATGCCCGGTCGATGACGTTGTTCTTCGGCGCCTTGAACCGGGAACAGGATTGGCGGGAGTTCATTCCGGTGATCAACGACGTCGCCGAAATGGCTGGCGAGCGGCTGAAATTCCAGGTGGTGCACGACGACGCTTTCTTCAACGCTCTGTCCACCCAGCACAAGACCTTCACGCCGATTTGCGACTACCCGACCTACAACGACATCCTCGGGCGCTGCGAAATATCCTTTATGCCGTTGTCGGATAATGGCTTCAACAGGGCGAAATCGGACCTGAAATTCATCGAGGCGGGGTCGCACCGGGTGGTACCGCTGGCCAGCAGCGTCGTCTACGGCGACAGCATCGTCGACGGACAAACCGGCTATTTGTTCCGTGATCCGAAAGAGCTGCGCAGCCGCCTGATGCGCCTGCTGGTGATGCCGGAAATGGCCCGCACCATTGGCGATCGCGCACGCGCCTATGTCGCGAATGAGCGCATGTTGGCGTATCAGGTGGGTCCACGGCTGGACTGGTACCGGTCGCTGTGGGCACGGCGGGACGAACTGACCGTCGCGCTGAAAGCCCGCATGGCCGAAACACCGTAGGGGCCCGCCCGTGGCGTTGGGACCCGACATCGCGATCCTGTGCCATTACGACAGGGATGGGTTGGTCCGGCCCGACACGATGCGATACATTCATGTGTTGCGGTCGGCGGATTTCTCGGTCGTCGTCGTGTCGAACGGCGTACCGCTCCGGCCGGACGCGGCAGCCGCGCTGAAGGGCATCGCCGCCGTCACCCTGACCCGGCGCAATATCGGACTGGATTTCAGTGCGTGGCGCATGGCAATGCGGCACCTCGCCTTGCCGCGACCCGGCACGCGCCGCATTCTGCTGATCAACGACAGCGTCTACGGTCCCCTGGCACCGCTTGCGCCGCTGCTTGCGCGCATGACGCCGGAGGAAGCAGATCTGTGGGGCCTGACCGACAGCCAGGAGCGCGGCTGGCACCTGCAATCGTATTTCCTGCTGGCGCATGAGGCGTTGATACAAAGCCCGGCGTGGCGCCGGTTCTGGCGAGGCGTGATCCCGCTGCCATTCAAGCGCTGGACAATCGGACGATATGAGATCGGATTTTCCCAACGCGTCGCTCGGGCCGGATTGCGCGCCCGCGCGCTGTTTCCCTACGCGACGATGGTGCCGGATGCCTCTATCGCGAACCCCACGTTGGGCGCCTGGCGCGTGTTGCTGGCAGCAGGGTTCCCGTTCCTGAAGCGGGAGTTGTTACGGGACAACCCGACTGAGGTTGGCGGTTTGGACGCGTGGCGCGCGCTGGTTCCCAAGGCATACGCGGCAGAGATCGATACGGATCTGCGGCGCATTCGCCCGCCATGACGATAAGGGGTAGGCGCCCCGACTCTGAAGCGTCTGTTTCCTGACGATCCCCTACCTCACCCCGGGCGCTTTCTCCGGCAGCCAGACGTCGGTCCAGCCGGCCACCGACGGCTGATCTGTCAGGCGCACCTGGGTGCGGCCTGGGCCTTCCCGTTGCACGACCTGGACTGCCGTGGCGACGCGAATGATCTGACAATCCGCCGGTCCCCCGCCCTCGGTATGCGCGCGATTGGCGGCCAGACGGGTCAGATCGGCCGAGGACCGGCAGAGCGCCGCACCGGGATCGAGCCGGGGCCAAGCCTGTGGGGACGCCTTCACATCGGGTAAACCCGGCCGGCCCTTTTTTCCGAGCAGGCCAGGCGCGTCGAAAATAATATTGTCGTTGGTGCTCTGCGCCAGCGCCGGAAACGCCAGCAAGACGAGAGCCAAAAGCAAGAACAGTCGCGCGCGCATAGGCAGTCCTGACACGGGTGATGGTTCAGCGGAACGTATAGACATCGAGCGCATTGTCCCGCAGCAGCATGCGCTTTTCAACGTCGGTCATCTGGAAGCGGAACGCCAGATGCGGGTCATCGAAATCCCAGTGCGGATAGTCGCTGGAGTAGACCATGCGGTCCCAGCCGATCCAATCGAAGATCTGGCGCAGGTCTTCCGGGTGTTCCGGCTCCTCGATCGGCTGGGTGGCGAACCAAAGATTGGTACGCATGTACTCCGAGGGCTTGCGCTTCAGATGCGGCACCTCGTCGCGCATTTTTGCCCAGTGATTGTCCAGCCGCCAGAAGAAGCTGGGCGCCCAACCGAAGCCACCCTCGATCAGCACGACTTTCAGTTTGGGGAATTCTTCGAACACGCCCTCCAGAATCAGGCTGGCGGCCTGGTTCTGCATGGAGTGGGACAGCATCTGGTGGTCTTCGATGTAGAATTGCGGCCAGCCGCCGGGGGATGGGGCACTGCTCTGGGTGCCGCCGATATGCAGGCCGATGGACATGCCGGTTTCCTGCGCGGCGGCGAAAATCGGCCAGTAGCGGCGTCGGCCCAGGGGTTCGGAGGTTTTCGACCCCAGTTGGATCTGCGCGAACCGCCAGTCGCCGGCGCGCTTGTGGATTTCCTTCACGGATGCCTCGGCATCGTCCTGCGGCACCAGGATCGACGCCCGCAGGCGTGGCTCCAGGTCCACGAAATCGTGCGCCTGCCAGTCGTTCATCGCCGAACACAGCGCCGCGGCTTCATCCAGGTTGCGGGACGTGTTGCCGCCCAGCAACGGTTCCAGCACGCCGTAGGCGATGTTGTATTGGTCCAGCAACTGCTCGCGGATAAAACCCACGTCCGAACCGGGCAAACCCCCGTTCGGCGGCCAGGCGTCGCGGCGGGCCACTGCGGGGGAGAAGCGCGGATAGGTGCCGCGGTCAGCGTAGGGACCGGTGTTGAACTTGCCGTACTGGAACAAATGCTTGCGCCACCGCTCCGACAAGTACGGGTTCAGCGCGCCGGGCTTCATGGACGGGTGAACGTCGCAATCCACGATGCCGAACGTGCCGGACACCTCGGCGCGATGCTGCATAACGTCGACGGGGGCGTTCATGGAGCAATCTCCTGAAGGCGGGGGTAGGTTTCCAGCGGGTTGTCCACCTGGATGCGGTGTAGCAGATCGGCGGACAGGCCGGGCGGCAAAATGGCATCGCCCTCGAACTGCCAATGCGGGTAGTCCGAGGAAAACAGCAGCATCCGGTCGGAATCGATCTGTTCCATCAGCCGTTGCACGGTGTCCGCGTCGGTTGGCGAGTCGAACGGCTGCATCGTTACGCGGATATTCTCACGCACGATCTCGGCCGGGGAGCGCTTCATCCAAGGCACCTCCGCCCGCACCCCGCGCCACGTCTTGATCGCCCGCCAGATGTAGCTCGGCAACCAGGTCACGCCGGACTCGATAAACACGAATTTCAGATCGGGGAATTTGTTGAAGATGCCGTTGGTGGTCAGACTGAGGAGCTGATCCTCGAAGCTTTGCGCATGCGCGACGTAATCGTGCAGATGATGCGACGGCCAACCGGTGGAGGTCGGCGCATGACGGAACATGCTGCCGGCATGAATGCCGATGGGCAGACCATGGCGCGCGGCGGCCTCATAGATCGGCCAGTAGTAGCTGCGCCCGAGCAGCATCTCGCAGGCGACGGGCAGCAGGACCTGGACGAACCGCCGGTCGGGGGCGCAGCGCTCGATTTCCTCGGCGGCCAGCAGCGGGGCTTGGGCCGGGACCACGATGGAGGCGCGCAAACGCGGCTCCTTGTTCAGCCAATGCTCGACGATCCAGTCGTTCACAGCCGAGCAAATCGCGGCGCCCATGGACTCGGAGACGGCGACCTGCCCGCCGGTCAGCGGGTTGCAGATGGCGAGGCCGATGCCGAACTTATCCAGCGCCTGGGTGCGCATGGCGTCAAGGTTGCTGCCGGGGCGTTCGCCGGGAATACGCCAGTCCGGGCGGCACGTGAGAGGGGCGTTGAGCGGGTAGCTCATCATGTCGAACCCATCGAGGCCGCGAGCGACGAAGGATTCCTGCCAGAACTCGCTCATATACGGCAGCAGCGCCTTGATATCGGGCACGCCGGGATGGATGTCGCAGTCGATCGCGCCGTGCATGGATGGGTCCCTCGAAGGATGTTGTACGGGGCGGGAATTGGGGGTGTCAAACGGCGATGACGGTGTCGCTGTAGGGCGCGCCTCTCGTATCGCGGGTCAGTAGGCCGAGCAGCCAGGTTGCCGTTATGGGCGATGATGATTTCGGTCTAGGCGCCGCTTTCCACCGCCTCCACCAAGCGGGAGAGGTTTGGTTTTGGATTCCCGCATTGAGCGTGGGCATGGATGAGTCCTTAGCCAGACCAGACCCAGCCAAATGCTGACTGGCCGCTTTCACGCTCACCCCTTCCCAATCCCCGCCCGCCGCATCCCCCGCTGCCAGTCGCTGGCCACATCGTCCAGCGCCTGCTTCGCCGTCTTCTGCCCCAATAGCGCCTGCGACAGCCCCGCCCGCAGCGGCAATTGCAGCGTCAGCCACGCCGGATGATTGGGGGTTGGAATACCCGTCTCGATGGCCGATGCGGCCACCGCGGGCCAGCCGAATTTCTCCACGATTTCGGGGCTGCGCAGCACCGATCCGCGCGGCGGGGCGTTACCGCGCTCCATCGACCGTGCCATCCATTTCTTGTCCGAGACCATGCGGATGAACTCGATCGCCCAGTCTTTCTGCTTGGAGAACCGGGGCACCCCCAGGAAATGCCCATCCACCCAGGTGCGGCCCTGCTCCTTGCCGGTGCGGCCGGGCACCATGCCGGACACCCATTTGCCCCCGGTTTTGGAAATTTTGGGGTCGTTCATCAGCGTCACGTAAGGCGCGAAGGTCTGGCACATGGCGTATTTGTCGTTCTGCCCGCCGGCAACGATTTCGTCGAACTCCCAGGTCATGGCCTCGGGCGGCACCGCCTTGTCCTTCACCACCAGGCCGGCCCAGAATTCCAGCGCGGCGACGGCCTTGGGGTCGTTGATAAAAATCTCGCCGGTTTTGAAATCGGCCAGCCGCCCGCCGCAGGAATACAGCCAGGAGACGAAGCTGGTGAAAATCGCCGGCCCCTGCTTGCCGGAGATGCCGAACCCATACCGTTCCGTCGGCTTGTTGGTCGCAATCACCGCCTTCTCCAGCTCGGCGAACGTCTCCGGCAACCGCGTGATACCGGCCTGCTCCAGCAGCGCCTTCTGGTAGTGCATGATGCCGGTGGTGATCCGGTACGGGATGCCGGCCAATTTGCCGTCATAGGACGCCGCGGTCTTGCTGCCGCCCAGGAAATCGCCCCAGTCCCACGCCGGGTCGCGCTTCACGATCTTGGCGACGACTTCCTCATGATCGTCCATATAGGGGCTGATCCAACCGGCCATGCCGACCGACCACTGCACGATGTCGATGCCGTCAGACCCGGCGCTGAGTTCCGCCTTCAGCTTGGCGTTCCAGGGATCGACCGGCAGGAGGGTAAAATCGATCTCGATACCGGTTTCTTTTTTGAAGGCCGGCGCGACCTCATCCACCATCACCCAGTGCCAGGGGCCGTTGTCCCCGACATAGATCAACTTCTCGGGTTTCCCCTGCGCCCGCCCGACGCTCGGCGCGGCCAGCGCGGCGCCAGCAGAGGCTTGCAGCAGGCGGCGGCGATTCAATCCCGTCATGATTCTACCCTTTCACAGCGCCGGACGACAGCCCGGCGACCAAATGCCGCTGCGCGGCAAACGAGAAAATAATAACCGGCAGGATCACCAGCACGCCCGACGCGGTCATGCCGCCCCAATCCGTTCCGCTATCGCCGCCGGTAAACGCCGCCATCAGCACGGGCAGCGTGCGCGAGTTGTTGTTGGTCAGCACCGCCGCGAACAGGAAGTCATTCCACGCGAGCTGCAAACACAGGATGCTGGCCGCCACCAGGCCGGGGCGGATCAGGGGCAGCACCACATGCACAAAGGCCGCCTGCCGGCTGGCGCCATCGACCCAGGCGCTTTCCTCCAACTCTCGCGGCAGATCCTCGAAGAAGCCGCGCATGATCCAGACGACCAGCGGCAGGCTGAAGGTGGTGTAGGCCAGGATGACGCTGAAGCGGGTGGTGGTGAGGCCGAGCTTGCTGAACAGGATGTACATCGGCAACAACACTGCGATGGGCGGCAGCATGCGCATCGCCAGCAATGCGAAGAACAGGAACGACCGGCCGCGAAACGGGAAGCGGGCGATAGCGTAGGCCGCGGGCACGCCGACGCACAGCGACAGCGTCACCGCACCTGTCGACACCAACAGGCTATTGACGAAGGCCTGCACGAAGTCGGCCCGTTGCAGTACCGTCGCGTAATTCTCCAGCGTCGGGGACCACACAAACAACGGCGGGTCGGCGAATACCTGCAACCGGGTTTTCAGCGACAGGCCAAGGACCCAGACCAGCGGGAACAGGAACGCCACCGTCAGCGCGGCCAGTGCCGCGTAGACCGATCCCGCGAACAGCAGCTTGCCGCGCTTCGATCCGACGTAATTCAGGGCGCTCATGCGCCGGCATCCCTTCGCCGGATTGTCAAAATGAAAAACGCGCACAGCATCATCGACATCAGCAGCATCGACCAGGACGCGGCGGCCCCCAGGCTCATGTCGAAGCGCACGAACGAGGCGAGGTAGGTGAACATCGACAACGTCATGGTGGCGTTCGCCGGCCCGCCCCCCGTCATCACATAGATATTGTCGAAGGCCCGGAATTCGAAAATCGTGCGCAGCAGCAGCGCCACCATCATGTAGGGACGCAGCAGCGGCAGGGTGATGTGCCAGAACATCTGCCAAATGGAGGCACCGTCGATCCGCGCGGCCTCCACCGGCTCGTGCGGCAAAGACCGCAGCCCGGCGAGCAGCAGGACCGAAACATAGGGCGCGTTCTGCCAGATCGCGACCACCGCGACCGCCGCCAGCGCGGTGTCGGTGCGTCCGAGCCAGACGATGTGCTCCCCGATCCAGTAGTTGATGACGCCGTGGCCGGGGTCGAGCAGCAGCTTCCAGCAGGCCGACGCGACCACGGGGGTGATCATCATGGGGATGACCAGACAGGTGCGGAACACCGCGATGGCCGGCAGGTCGATGTTCAGCAGCAGCGCGATGCCGAGGCCGATCGCCAGTTCGGCTGTGACCGTGACCGCGGTGTAGAGAAAAGTGATGCCCAGGCTGCCCATGAAATCCGGGTCGTGCAGCAGGTCGTCGAAATTATCGGTGCCGACGAACTTACCCGCGAACAGGCCTTGATCGGCCGACCAGCCCTGGAAGCTGAGATAAGCGGAGAACAGCAGCGGCAGCCCGAAGACGCACAGCATCAACACCGTCGTCGGCAGCACCGTGAGCCGCGTGAACTGTCGGTCGAGCCATGCGCCGCTTTGCCGTTTGGCCACGGATTGTCCTCTCCCCATGCCGGATCCATTGGTTGGCCGGCGTTTATGGGGGGAGCTTATCGGGGTTGGGGTGTGGGGGGTAGGGGTGCACGGGTTATATCGTAGTGGAGTTTTGTAATGGCTATGGAATTTATTCCGCTGCATTGGGGCGATGCCGTCGATCTCGAAGGAGCTTGTTGGTCTCTTTCTGACCGGCCCCATGACCGGCACAGCGTTCAAGCAGGCCTTGATCGAGGCTTCTCTGAGTGCGGAACTGAGCCACCATCCCGGCTACGAGCCTGGTGCGGACAGGCCCGAACCGCCGGGTGACGGCCGGCTGAGGATCGAGACGCCGCGCGACCGCGATGGCAGTTTCGAACCGCCGCTTGTGCCCAAAGGGAGCGTCAGACGATAATCGCTCTGCATCCGGCGCTCTGGCCTCTCATCGTCATGGCGGGCCTGCGCCCGCCATGACGATGTTAAAACGTCAGCGCGCCCAGATAATTCGATTATTGTTGGACGGCCCCTAACACGCCCGTCGTTTCACCGGCTCCGACGTGCAGGTACGAATCTTTCCGTCTCTACGAAACAGAGCGCATGGGATCCACTACCGAAACTACCGCCGTTGATACCCCAGTGAGGCTGGCCGCCCCACTCTTGCACTTCCCACAGACTATAGCTTTCGCCGCTCCTGGGTCAGCGATAACCGTTCAAATATTGAGTGCCAGAACCGGCGGCCACCGCCGTCCGCGCACCAACCGCCATCCCCATCAGCACCATTGCCACAGTAACTAACGCCCAGGCCAACCGTCACGCGCCCACGATTGACACCCCCACGGCAGTCAACGGATACCAAATCCCATGGCAACCCTGGACCTCATCGGCCTCCGCAAAAGCTTCGGCGACACGCAGGTGTTGCGCCAGATCGACCTGTCCCTCGCGGAGGGGGAGATGCTGGTGATCGTCGGCGCCTCAGGCTGCGGGAAATCCACCCTGCTGCGGCTGGTGGCGGGGCTGGAGACGCCCACCGCCGGCTCCATCGTGCTGGACGGCAAGGACATCGCGGCCCTGGACCCCTCGGCGCGAGATATTGCGATGGTGTTCCAGAACTACGCGCTCTATCCGCATTTTACTGTGTTCGACAACATGGCCTACGGGCTGCGCATTCGCGGCCTGTCGCGCGAGGACATCAAACGCCGGGTCGACGAAGCCGCCGGCCTGCTCGGCCTGGGCGAGTTGCTGGCCCGCAAGCCGAGGCAACTGTCCGGCGGGCAACGCCAACGCGTGGCGATGGGGCGCGCTATTGTTCGCGAACCCAGGCTGTTTCTGTTCGATGAGCCTCTGTCCAACCTGGACGCCAAGCTGCGGGTGCAAATGCGCGCTGAAATCCGCCGGTTGCAGCGGCGCTTGGGTGTCACCAGCCTATATGTGACGCATGACCAGGTGGAGGCGATGACCCTCGGCGACCGCCTGTTGGTGCTGCACCAAGGCCGCCCGGCGCAGTTCGCCACCCCCATGGAGGTGTTCGAGCGGCCCGCCGACACCTACGTCGCGGGCTTCATCGGCGCGCCGGCGATGAACTTCCTGCCCGCCGTGCTGGCCGATCAGGGAATAGCGGCGCGCCTGGACTCCGGCCCGCTGGTTCGGTTCGCGGACGGACGCCGCCCAGGCACGGATGGCCGCAAATTGACCATCGGCATCCGGCCTGAACATCTAACGGTCGGGGAGGACCAGCTCTCCGTGAAGGTGGACCTGATCGAGCCGCTGGGATCGGAGACGCTGGTGCACGGGCACCTGCCCACGCCTGAAGAGACACCGATGGTGGTCAAAGTGAACGGCCGCGCCCCGAACGGGGAGGTGATCCCGGTCGGAATTCAGAGCGAATTCCTGCATGTATTCGACCGCGAGACGGGGCTGCGGATCGACCCGGTGGGCCAGGTCGGCAATCTCCCGGCTAATGTGCGGCCACGAAACGAGATATAGCGAAGATGGCTGCCGCGAACGCTATCTGTCCGCCAGGCACTGTCGTTATCATCGCCCACGTCGAGGGAAGGTGGGTAACCCGCCCCTACCTTCCGCAAGTCCAGGTTGAGGGCTACTTTTTAAGCGGGCCGTTGCGCCCGCTTAAAATCGCCCCACCGGCCGCCGCAGCCTGGGCGCGACACCCACGGGCTGGGACCGGTACAAATCCAACCCGCGTCCAACCGTGACCGAACCCGGCGCGGCCGGCAGCGTGGCGGCGCCGACATTGCGCTGGGCCGGCGGCAGCGTGCCGTGCGGCGTCGTCGCGCCCCAGGCACTGGCCAGCGCGGTGGGGCCGGCCGGCCGCCTCGCTTCCTCCGGCCACAGCGCCATCACCTTCTTCGCATAAGGCTCCGACAACGCCGGCGTCGCTGAATGGTAAAGCGCCACCGCCTTCGTCCAATCCCCCGCCTGACCAAACAACTGCCGCAAAAACCGAGCGGCGTAGGCGGCGTTGGCCGGGGGGTCGAAGGCTTGCTCCAAACTCGGGAAGGCGTCGGGGTGGTGCATCAAATTCACCTGCATGCACCCCACGTCGATCGACTTCACCCCATGAGCCTGCATCCCGCGCACCGCCGCGACCGCTTGCGCCTTGGTGTCGAAGAAGAAGCCCTGCCCCTCGGCATTGACGGTCCAGGGCCAGGGGTGCTGCGCGCCCGTCGCCTCATCCCGCCGGCCGCTTTCCACCCGCCCGATGGCCGCCATCAGGTGCGCCGGGATCGCCTGCCCCTGCTCCGCCCCCGCGATCGCTGCTCGGCATAGCAATCCCAGCGGCGCGGCCGTCAGAGGGCTGACCACGGCTGCATGGGCGGCGGTTGTGGACAGCAGCAGAAGTGCCATGAGTGCGCGCATGGGCACACTGTGACGGCGAAAGGTTAATCAAGGGTTAACGAGGCGGATAAATCTTCACCCAGCGCAATGCTGCAATGCGATAATACGCTTGCATACATATGACCGTCTCGCTACATTGCGCACAGCAGAAACGGCGCCTATGGCACGTTTCCTGCTTTCTTGGACGTTTCCTCCCTAAACTTGGCGGCGCTGCATAAGCGCCGCCATCTTTTTTTGTCTGGGGTCAGAAATCCGTCAGCGCGAAAGCCTCGCGCGCCAGGGCCTCGATCAGGGTCGTCACGTCCTGGCGGATGGCGGCGAAGCGCGGCAGGCGCTCGATACGGGCCTCATCCATATACAAATCGCGGGCGACTTCGATCTGCAGCACGTGCACGCGGTCGCGCGGGCGGCCGTAGTGGCGGGTGATGAAGCCGCCGGCGTAGGGGTCGTTGCGCCGCACGGTGAAGCCCAGGTCGGTCAGCGCCCGCTCCACGAACCGGGTCACGCGCGGGGTGCAGGCGGTACCATGCGCGTCCCCCAGCACGAAATCGGGCATCTTAAACGCGTTGCGTCCCGGCGCGCCGGATGTCGCCGGCCCAGGGGAAGGCCCAGGGGAAGGCATGGAGTGGCAGTCGATCAGCAAACACGTCCCAAACAGCGCCATGGTACCGCCGATCAGCGCGCCGAGCATGTCGTGATACGGCTGCCAATTTGTATTCACCCGGTGCTCGGCGTCCGCGAAGCGCAGCTTGTAGCGATAGATCTCCTCCCCCGAGGCCACGATGCGGGCGATGGTGCCCAGGCCGGCGGCGACGCGGGGGCTGGTGGCGTTGACCCATTGCGGCAGCTCGTCGGCGAACATCCGGGGGTCAAGCTCCCACGGTTCGCGGTTGGCGTCGCACCAGGCGCGCGGGAAGGTGGCCGCGAGCAACGGCGCCCCGAAATCGGGGGCGGCAGCGTAGAGTTCGTCGACGAAACTGTCCTCGCTACGGCGGAGGCCGAGCGGGTCCAGGCGGGAGGATGCCAGGAAATCGTCCGAGTAGCGCCGGCCGGAGTGCGGGGACGCGAACACCAGCGGCGTCGTTTGCCGCGCCGGGCGTGCGACCGTGACGGCATCGCTGTCGATGGGTTGGGCGGGGATAACCGAGGCGTCCATCCCCCCATTCAACCCCCGCCCGGGGCCGCTGTCACGGGATGATCGCCAGTTTCCGCAAATCCATGCATGCTGCCGCCGACAACCGAAGGGGGATGCCCGCCATGCGCCTGCTGCTCGCGACCATGTCGCACGAGACCAACACGTTTTCCCCCGTGCCCAGCAAGCTGGAGCGGTTCTGCCGCGACGGGAAAACGCTGCTGACCGGCCAGGCGGCGATCGACTTCTACCGCGGCACCGGCACCTGTATGGGCGGTTATTTGGCCATAGCGGAGGAGATCGGCGCTGAGATCGTCGTGCCCCTCGCCGCCAGCGCCCCGCCGAGCGGCAAGGTGGACCGGGAGGCGTTCGAGACCTTCTGCCGGTTGATCGCCGACGCGGTGCGGGGCGGCGGCTTCGACGGCATCTGGCTCGACCTCCACGGCGCCATGGCGGTGGAGGGGATCGAGGACGGGGAGGGTGAGCTGTTGCGCCGCATCCGCGCCATCGACCCTGTCACGCCGCTCTGCGTCGCCTACGACATGCATGCCAACGTGTTCGACGACATGGTCGGCACCGCCCAGATCGTGTCCGGCTACCACACCTACCCGCATATCGACATGAAACAGACCGCCGAACGCGCCGCGCGCGGCCTGCTGCGGGCCATGCGGGGCGAGGTGAAGCCGGTCTCCGCCTGGGGTTCGGCGCCCATGCTGCCGCATGTCATGGCGCAAGGCACCCACCAGCACCCCAACAAGGACCTGCAAGCCCTGTGCTCGGCGTGGGAGGACAGCGGCCGCGCTTTGACCGCCAGCCTGTTCGTGGGCTTCCCGCATGCCGACGTGAACATGGCCGGGTTGAGCGCGGTCGTGTGCACCGACAACGACCCGGAAGACGCCCAGCGCATGGTGGACGAACTGCTGAGCTTCGCCTGGAACGCCCGCAAGGACTTCATGTTCGATGTGGAGCCGCTCGAGACATCGGTCAGCAAAGCGGCGGCGCTCGGCGAGGCGAAGGCGGGCCCCGTGGTGATGCTGGATCACTACGACAATTGTTCGAGCGGCGGCACCATGGACACCACCGACGTGCTGCGGGAGATCGTGCGCCAGGGCCTAGACGACGTGGTGTTCTTCGGCATCTACGATCCCGAGGCGGTGCAAGCCTGCGTCGCCGCCGGTATCGGCAATGAGATCACGTTGGACATCGGCGCCAAGCTGCCGATGCCGCAACTGCCGGTCGCCAGCGCGCCGCTGAGCGTGACCGGGCGCGTGCGGACAGTTTCGGCTGGCTACTATACCTCGACCGGCGGCATTTCCCCGGGGCTGAAAATCTTCATGGGCACCACCGTGGTGCTGGACACCGGCAAGGTGCAGATCGTCCTACTCAGCCGCCACATTGAGCCAACCGCGCAGGAAATGTTGCGGGTCCTCGGCATCGATCCCACGCGGATAAAATATCTGGCGATCAAAAGCCGGGTGCACTGGCGCGCCGACCTCGGCCGCATTGCGCGGGAGATCGTGGAATGCGCCGGCGTGGGGGTTTGCACCTCGGATTATGGGCAACTGACGTTCGCCGAGGTGCGGCGGCCGATCTTTCCGCTGGATCCGTTGTTGGGGTGGAATGCTCGGGCTTAGAGTATTTTCACGCTGACTGGAAAGTGCCGGCGCGGCGGGTTGGACGCCAGGGGTCGCGCGCAAGCGCCCCCGGTTTTACCGAGGGTTCTTCGCTTAGGCCGGAAGCGGGTCGGGTGGTTCCTCTCCGATCAGGTACCCCAGTACCTGGCGGACGGTCGGTCGGCGGAGGTCCCGCCAATCCCAAACCCAGGTGTCCGGGCGCTGTTCCCGTTCGCGGCGGTAGGTGTGTTCGCGCCTGGTGCGCACCGCGAGGAGGGCCGTGAGGCTGCCGCCGTAGCTCCGGAGGGTTTGGAAAATCTCATTCCAGACCTCACCCGTGCAGAAGCCGGGAATGACGGCGAGGTCCATGCAGATGTAGGCGATGGTGCGGCCGATCGGGCGGCGGCGGACCTCGGCCTCGAGTTCCTGGAAGGTGGGGATGCGGAGCGTGTCCGGATCGGAGGGGCGGCGCCTGGGCCGCGCGGGTGCCTCGGCGGGCGGTTCGTCCGTGGGGCTGGCCGGCGTGCGGCCGCGCGGTGCCATGACGGCGATATCGCGGCCTTTTTGGGCGCGGGCGAGCAGATAATTTTCCAGGGCCATGAGGCGGAGGATGCCGCGCTGCACGCGGGCGAGCATGGACGGGAGGTCGTGGGTGCCGACGACGGCGGCCATGGTGGCGAAGGACGGGAGGGCGGCCTGGGCGGCGGTGGTCTCGGCGAGACGGCGGCCGTGGCCGAGGAGGATCCGGACGAGGTGGAGGAGGGCGGTGAGGCGTTCCGGCATGGTTTGGCTGGTCCGATCCTTGGGGGGATCGGGTTGGGCCGGCCGGGGGATGGTTGGCGCCTCGGGATGCATGTTTGTCGTATTAACGGAAATGTTAGTGGACGTCAAGGTGGGGGTGCGGCCGTGCCGTCGTCCGCGGTGGCAAAGATCCGTTCCCGAAGATCCCGCGAATAGGATTTGGCACGCCGCCAAGGCATCTGTCAGTCCGGTGATCGCATACCGGAGACCGACGAATCGTCATTGGAGGGCGTTTCGGAACGACCATTTTTGTATGGTTGGGATTCCAGTCAGTGTGGAGGTGCTCTGGCCAATGATCGCTGGTCCGGTCGGTTGGCAGGCAAGAATTTTTACACAGATAAGACAAGGGATAAGCGGGGATACACGCGGATGGCCAGTGCCAAGTCATGCGGACGGGGACCTCAAAATGAACCCGCCTGTCCATTTGTGTCCCGCGACAATCAAGATGGGAATCGTATTGCCTCATCCAGGAATGCTCCCGAGCGGGCCGGGCATTGCCTCACCAGGATGCTCCCGCCGCCGCGTCAGATTGTCAATCGGACCGTCGAAAATCCTGCTTTCTTGTTCGATCGGCGAGCCTGCTTT
>CAIYDT010000241.1 GCA_903924985.1 uncultured Acetobacteraceae bacterium | reverse complement strand
TGCTGCATGTTGTGGGTGACGATGGCGATGGTGAAATCGTGCTTCAACTCATCGATCAGCTCCTCGACCTTCAGCGTGCTGATCGGGTCGAGCGCGCTGGTCGGCTCGTCCAGCAGGATCACTTCCGGCCGCACCGCGATCGTGCGCGCGATGCAAAGCCGCTGCTGCTGACCGCCGGACATGCCCATGGCGGAGCTAGTGAGGCGGTCCTTGACCTCCCCCCACAGCGCCGCGCGGGTCAGCGACCATTCCACGCGTTCATCCATCGCGGCTTTGGACAGTTTCTCGTGCAGCTTCACGCCGAACGCGATGTTGTCGTAAATCGACATCGGAAACGGGGTTGGCTTCTGGAACACCATGCCGATGCGGGCGCGCAGCGAATTCAGATCGACCTTGGGATCGATGATGTTCTGACCATCCATCAGCACCTGGCCTTCGGCGCGCTGGCCGGGATACAGATCGTACATCCGGTTCAGGATCCGCAGCAGCGTCGATTTGCCGCAGCCGGACGGGCCGATCATGCCGGTGACCTGCTTTTCCGGGAATTTCAGGTTGATCTGCTTCAGCGCCTTGTGCGCGCCGTAGTAGAAATCGAGGCCGCGAATTTCAATCCGCGGCTCCCCGATTTCCGAGGAGGAGCGAACCTGCACGCCACCATGGGTCGCGGGGCTGGTCATGGAATCGGATGCCGTTGTGTTCATCACAACCTCATTTGCCGTCGCGCAGCACGAAGCGCGCGACAATGTTGATGGCGAGGACGCCGAAAGTGATCAGCAGCGCGCCGACCCAGGCAAGCTGCACCCAGTCCTCAAAAGCGGACCCGGCATATTGGTAGATGGTCACGGGCAGGCTCGCCATGGGTTTAGCAAGGCTGGTGGACCAATTCAGGTTGCCCAGGCTGGTAAACAGCAGAGGCGCCGTCTCACCGGCCACGCGGGCGACGGCCAGCAGAACGCCGGTCACGATGCCCTGCTTCGCGGCGGGGTAGCAGACCAGCACGATCATTTTCCATTTCGGCGCACCCAGAGCGACCGCGGCTTCGCGCAGCGCGACGGGGATCAGGCGCAGCATATCCTCGGTCGTGCGGACCACGATGGGGATCACGATGACCGCCAGCGCGATGCAGCCGGCGATGCCGGTAAATCCGCCGAACGGCTCCACCGCGATCGCGTAGACGAACAGGCCAATCAGGATGGAGGGCGCCGAAAGCAGCACGTCGGACACAAACCGCACGGCGTCGCCGAGTTTGGACCCCTGCGCGTATTCGGACAGGTAGGTGCCGACCATCAGGCCGATGGGGGTGCCGACGGCGGTGCCGATGGTGGTTTGGATCAAGCTGCCGACGATGGCGTTCAGCAACCCGCCATGCGAGCCGGGCGGTAGCGTGGAGGTCGTGAAGACCGTCAGGCTCAGCCCAAGAAACCCGCGCAGCAGCAGCGTATACAGAATGGAGGCCAGGAACACCAACCCGAGGGCCGTGGCCCCCACGCAAAGCGCCTTGACGACGGTGTTCGTGCGATGGCGGCGGCGGCCGAGGCTCTCGGACGCGCTGATGTTTTTGGCGGGCCCCGGGACCGAGCCGCTGGTCATGACAGAGGCGCTCATGATTTGGCTCCCGGCTTGAGCAACATGCGCGAGATCGCCAGCACGATGAACGAGA
>CAIYDT010000240.1 GCA_903924985.1 uncultured Acetobacteraceae bacterium | reverse complement strand
GCCGTAGTCGCGGTGCTGCTGAAACCGCTCGCGGCCGCGATCCGTGACCGGGATCCGATCCTGGGCCAAATTCTTGCAAGCGGCGTCAACCAGAATGGACGCACCAACGGGATTACCGCGCCCAATCCGCTGCGGCAAGCCGACTTGATGGAGGCGGTGCACCGCCGTGCCTGCATCAACCCGGCCCACGTTCAGCTTGTCATGGCGCACAGCGTCGGTTCCCCGCTTGGCGACCCGATCGAGGTCGCCGCCATGACTGACGCGTTCGCTCGCGGTGGCGTTCGCCACGGAGAATGCGACATCCGCTCCGTGAAGCCGCTGGTCGGACATACGTTCGCCGCCTCGGGACTGGTTAGCCTGGTCGCCACGCTCCTGGCCATGCGCCATCAGACCATTCCTGGTCTGTATGGTCACGTCGGTATGAATGACGACATAGAGCCTGAGCAGACGCCATTTCGCTTCGACACGAGCAACCGGCCTTGGCCCGCATCGGATCGGGGTAACCGGCTTGCAGCGTTGGGTGCGAGCGGAATCAGCGGCACCAACGCCTACCTGGTGATCGCGGACTATCCGCAACCGGTCGACCTTCCCGCTCCCGAAGGCGAGTGGGCCGTGCCGCTGTCGGGGCGGACGCCGGAGGAATTGCGCCAGGTTATCCAGCGTCTGATCGACTGGCTTGAACATGTGCCCAATTTGCCGATGCCGGCCATTGCCTACACCCTTCAGGAGGGACGGGAGGCCATGGGCGAACGGTTGGTAATCATGGCCCGATCCACGTCCATGCTTCGGGATGGTCTGCAACGTTACCTGCGCGGGGAGATCGTCGCCGGGCTGGTAACGGGCCGTGCGGCGGCATCTGACCGTCCGGCGGCGGCAGGCCACTCCGACGATCTGCATGCGGTCGCAACGGCTTGGGTTCATGGCGCTGCGGTTTCCTGGGCGGATACGCGGCGGTCAACCCATCACTGCCGGTTCATCGCCCTGCCCACCTACCCGTTCGCGCGCCATCGCTGCGCGCCGCCGTCCGCCACCCTGACCCCGCCGGTCGCCGGCGCGTCGGTCAAGCCGGCCGTCGTATCACTCTACGAGGCCATCGCCGCGGATGGCCAAAGTGAATTCCACGGCGGCTACGTCACCTTCTTCCCGCTGTCCGAGCGCCGGCCGGGTTTTTCAATCACCCGCATAGTCAGCGCCCCTGGCCGGTTTCCGGAAGAGGCGGCGATGCTTCGTGCCGCGCAACGGGAATCCCGGCGGGTTCTATTCGCCGGCGTGCCGTTCGAACGCATCAACGCCGTTTTCGATTTTGGCTGCGGCTATGGGACCGACCTTATAGGCATCGCTCGGCGTTATCCGCACATTCGCGCCGAAGGATATACGATCACCCCAGCCCAGGCAGCGTATGCCGGGCAACAGATCACGGATTTTGGCATGAATGCCGAAGTGTTCAACCGGGACAGCGCGGAACAGAAATTTCCGGGGCAGTACGACCTGATATTTGGGATCGAGGTCGCGTGTCATATCGAAAACAAGCGAGGTCTGTTTACGCATATCGCGGACGCATTGCATCCTCGCGGCCACCTGCTGCTGATGGATTTCGTCGCCAATCTGCGCGGGCCCATCGTCGATCCGAAGGTGTCGGTCTATATCCCGACCCGCGACGGCTGGAGTGCCCTGCTCGCTGAACATGGTCTGGTGATCGATGAGATCATCGATCTGTCGCCCCAAATCGCCAACGGGTTGTACGATCCGGACCATGCGGCGAACACGGCCAAAATGCCACCGATTCTTCGCGATTCCTGGCGTAACTGGACCAATAACGCGGTCGCGATCGACAAGGGCTGGGTCAGCTATGTCCAGTTCAAGATAAGACCCGCTGGCGGCACAGATTTCGATGGTATCAGGGGCAAAAATGATCGGGCAATCGTTGCCCCGACACCCTATCCTATGGCTTTGCGCGCGATGTTGGAAAGCTGCCCGACCGGCTATCCGGCAGACGACGACGCCGCGCCTGTCACCGCCATCAGTCCCGTGCCGAGCGGCGAAACGGTGCTCGCCCGTCTCCAGGGCCTCTTCCGCCAGGGGCTTGAACTCGGCAACGACGAACTCGCCGGTACGCTCCAGGAACTGGGGCTGACTTCGCTCAACGCCGTCGGCCTGCTGGAGCGGGTCAATGAAGTCTTCGACCTGGCGCTGCCGACGAGTGTTGTGTTCGAATTCCAGACCATTCAGGCGCTGGCCGGTCACATCGCCTTGGAAGTCGCGCGCCGCCGCGTGCGTAACGTCCAGCCGCCCGAGCCCCCGGCACTGCCGGTCCGGGACGCGGCCGAGCCCGCTCTATCCTCGGCGAAACCAGACGCGGTCGCGGTGATCGGCATGGCCTGCCGCTGTGCGGGTGCGGATAGCCCCGAGGCCCTCTGGCGGATGCTGGCGTCTGGCGAAAGCGGGTTGACCGACATCACCGATCCCGCCTGGCTGGCCTATTTTAAACGTTCCGGTGTCGAACTTATAACCCCGCGCTATGGCGCCATCAGCGGTCAGGATCGTTTCGACCCACTGTTTTTCCGAATTTCTCCCAAGGAAGCCCGGTCGATGACCGCGGCCCAGCGTCTGCTGCTCCAGGAGTGCTACCATGCGCTGGAGGACGCGGGGATCGCTCCGGAAGCCCTGTCTGGCCTGCGGGTCGGCACCTATGTCGGCACCATGGCGATTGCGCCAGTCGAGGAGGAGTGGACCCACCTATCGATGCTGGGCGGCGATGTCAGCGTCATGGCGGCCCGTCTTGCTTACGCGCTTAATCTGAAAGGCCCCGCTCTGGCAGTGGATACCGCGTGTTCCTCGTCGCTGGTTGCCATCGATCTGGCGAGGCAGGCGTTGCAGGACGGTGAGATCGACATGGCCGTCGTTGCCGGCGTAACGATCTGGAATCACCCTGGAGCGTTCATCGCCATGCACCGCGCGGGCATGCTGTCGCCGCGCGGTGAGTGCCGGGCGTTCGATGATTCGGCCGACGGTATCGTTGTGGGCGACGGTGTCGGCGTTTTGGTGCTGAAGCGCGCGACCGAGGCGGAGCGCGATGGCGACCCCATTCATGGCATCATTCGTGGCAGCGGCACGAACCAGGATGGACGCACATCGGGCATCACCGCCCCTAGCTTTTTGTCGCAAAGTCAGCTTCAGGCCTCGCTGTACCGGCGGCATGGCATTCCCGTCGAGCGGATCCAGTATCTGGAGGCACATGGGACTGGCACCGTTCTAGGCGATCCGGTCGAAATCCATGCCCTGACCGACAGTTTCGCGCAATTCACCGATCGCCGGGCTTTCTGTGCCGTGGGATCGGTCAAGGCGAATATTGGCCATACCGGGGCGGCGGCAGGCGTTCTGAGCGTGATCAAGGTGTTGCTGGCGCTCCGCCATCGGCAGTTGCCGCCCTCCATCCATTTTGCCCGGCCGAACCGGCACATCGACTTTCAGAACAGCCCGTTCCGGGTCAATACCGCGCTCTGCGAATGGCCGGACAACGGCTGCTCTCCGCGAATGGCGGCCGTCAGCGCGTTCGGTTACAGCGGCACCAATGCCCATTTGGTGCTGGAGGATTGGACCGGCCAGGCCCCAGCTGCCCCTGCCGTGCACCGGCCAGTCCTGATCCCGCTGTCCGCGCGGCGCCCCGACCTGTTGGCCGAGCAGGTGCGGCGTTTGCGCGAGTTTGGCGGCCGCGCGCTGGACACGGCGTTCGACCTGTCCGCATTGGCACACACGCTGCAATCGGGCCGGGACGCGATGGAAGAGCGCGTTGTCTTCCTGGCAGGCGACCGCCGCGGCCTGCTGGCGGCGCTGGACGGCTTCGGCCATCCGAACGCCGACGGGATTTGGCAGGGGCGGGCGGACGGAGTCTCTGTGCCAGCCTGCGCGGCAAACGCCTCCCTTCCGGACATTGCCCAGAGCTGGGTGCGGGGCGGAGCGGTTTCCTGGCCGAAGTCCGAAGCGCCGGTCCGGCGTTTGTCTCTCCCTGTTGTCTACCCGTTCAGTGACGACCGGCACCCGCTGCCAACCTTCACCGGCATTGGCGGAGCGGCGACAGCTCGATCCAGCACGGGGCCCGGCTCGCCGGATCGACCGCTCACAGAAGATGAAACGGCTATGTTCACGGGGCAGGAGTTTTTCCTGGCCGATCATCTCGTCGCTGGCCGCAAGATCCTGCCCGCGGTGATGTCGTTGGAATTGGTTCGCGCCGCGTTCGAACGGTCGCTGCCCGGTGGAATCGTGTCACCGGACCATGCGATTTGGTTGGAGGATGTCGTCTTCGTGCGGCAATTGGTGGCGGGTGTTGGCGGTTTGTCGGTGGCGATCCGCCTGACCGCCGGACCAGATGCGTCCGATTTCGCGGTCGTGAGCGATGGCCAGATCTGCGTTCAGGGCCGCGCCCGGATAGTGCCATCGGACGAAAGCCATATGCCACTGGCAACGCTTCGTTCAAATGCCGGTGCTCTCATCACCCCGGAACATTGCTATGCCGATTTCGCCGCGCGCGGCGTCGGCTACGGGGCGAGCCTCCGGGGTCTCGCATCGCTGTCCGCGGTGACGGCGGAAGACGGTACGCATGCCGTGCTAGCCAATATTCGTCTGCCCTCGGCGTTGGGCGGCATCGGCGATTTTGGCTTGCACCCGTCAATTTTGGACTCCGCGCTGCAACCGCTGATCTATCTGGGTGACGGCCGGCCGGATCGGGGGCTGGCGCTGCCTTTCGCTCTGGAGCGGCTTGAAGTGCTGGGACCCTGCACGCCATCGATGTGGGCGCTCCTGCGCCTTGATGGTGACCGTGTGGATATGGAGCTCACGGATGACGACCGAAACATCCGCGTCCGCATGCGAGGTTTCGCGCTCCGCGCGGTTGCGTCCTCGCCTGGCGTCTCTCCCCCTTCGGATGATAACAGCCGCACGGAGATCCTGCAGCCGGTGTGGTCTCCCCGGGCCGCGTCTGTGCCGGCGGAATCTTCTACCCGCGGGTCTGACCTGATTGTCGGCGGCAACCCAGCCTGGGTCGCCTCCGCGCGCGCCGCTTGGCCGGGCGCTTTGGTGTTGTCCGCGGGCGACGCGCCGGATGCAGCCGGGTTCGCCACGTCTCTCGCGGCGTTGGGGCCGATCGGCCATGTCGTATGGATCGCGCCGGACCCGGTGTCGGGTGTATCTGGCTGGGATGCCATGGCCGGCGCGCAGGAGAGCGGCGTGCTTCAGCTTTTCTCTCTGGTCAAGGCATTGCTCGGTGCCGGCCACGCCATCGCGTCACTCGACCTGACGGTTGTCACGTTCGGCACCCAACGGGTGCGGCCGGCCGACCCTGTTTTCCCGGCGCATGCCGGGATATGTGGTCTCGTTGGCTCCCTGGCCAAGGAGCAACCGCACTGGCGGGTGAGATTGGTGGATATGGCGCCAGCCGCCAGTCCGTGTTGCCACCGGCTGTCCGGCTTGCCGTTCGACCCGTCGGGCGATCCGATCGCTCTGCGCGACGATGTTTGTTACGGACGGTCGCTCGAGACGGTGACGGCCCATCCGTCCCCGTCCGCCGGCGCGGGGCCTTACCGGCATGGCGGCGTCTATGTCGTGATCGGTGGCGCCGGCGGCATCGGCGCGGCCTGGAGCCGCTGGATGCTGCAACGATATGGCGCACAACTGATCTGGATTGGACGCCGGCCCGAGAATGCCGCGATCTGCGCATCCATCAACGACCTGGCCCGGTTTGGACCGGCACCGCGATACATCCAGGCCGATGCGTCCCAGGCTGGCGAACTCGACCGGGCGTTGCGGATCATCAAGCAGGAATATAACGTTGTTCACGGACTGATACATTCAGCCATTGTTCTGAGCGACCGCACCCTGGCGCGCATGGGCGAAGCGGAATTCCGGGCCGTGCTTGCGCCAAAAGTGGACGTCAGTCTCCAGATGGCGCGGGTGTTTGGTGGCGAGTCTCTGGACTTCGTTTGTTTCTTCTCATCTGTCGAATCGTTTCTGACGCTCCCCGGGCAGGGCAACTACGCCGCCGGCTGCTGCTTCAAGGATGCCTTCGCTCATTGGCTGGCAGCGGAATGGTCATGCCCGGTCAAGGTGATGAACTGGGGTTATTGGGGCACTGTCGGGATTGTCAGCGACGCCGTCTATCGCCAGCGGTTGACCAGGGAGGGGTTCGGCTCGATCGAACCGGATGAAGGGTTTGCGGCGCTGGAGAGCTTCCTGGCATCGCCGCTGAACCAGATGGTGCTGGTTAAGCGCGTATCGAACCTGCCGATGCGGCAACCGGATTTCGAAGCGCTACAACCCGCCGCCGCCGGTCTTGGGCGCGGCGTGCCGCCGATCGGTGACGAAGCTCTGCGTGACCGGGCGATCGACCATATCCGCCGGATCGTCGCCAAGACGTTGCAGATGCCGGCCTCCGACATCGATCCGGCCAAGCCACTCGAGGCATACGGTATCGACTCAATCCTCGCGATCCAACTCGTCACTGCACTGCGCCGTCACTTCGAGCAGATCGAGAGCACGCTGCTTTTTGAAATACGCAGCGTCGGTGACCTGGTGACCCATCTGCTGGCCACTCGCCGGGACGGCGTGATCCGCATGGTTGGCGCCGATGTGCCGGCAGCGCCCGCGAGCCCGGCAATCCAGTCTCGGGCCATCATGACGTCTGCGCCGGTCAGGCGGCTGGAGAGTCCAGCGGCCGCCTCTCAAGCGCCGCCGGCTGGCACCGACGGATTCGCCATCATTGGAATCAGCACCCGCTTTGCGGGGGCTGACGACATCGACAGTTTCTGGGACCTGATTCATTCCGGGCGAAGCGCGATTTCGGAAATCCCCGCCGAGCGATGGGACTGGCGCGAAAATTTCGATGAACAGCGCGGTCGGGAGGGTCATAGCTACAGCCGTTGGGGCGGGTTTATCCGCGACATCGATTGCTTCGACCCGCTCTTTTTTCAGATTTCTCCGCGGGAGGCGGAGCGTATGGACCCGCAGGAGCGGTTATTCCTGGAGTGCGCTCACGCCGCCTTGGAAACGTCCGGCTATACGCCAGCGTCCCTGTCCCCAGGCCGGCGGGTCGGCGTGTTCGTCGGCGTGATGAACGGGATGTATGGCCGCCAGCCCCGGGGCTGGTCCGTGGCAAATCGCGTGTCCTATCAGTTCGACTTCGTCGGACCCAGCATCGCGGTGGACACCGCGTGCTCGTCATCGCTGACGGCTCTGCATCTTGCCATGGAAAGTATGCGGTCTGGTGTTTGCGACCGGGCGGTGGCTGGGGGCGTCAACCTGATTGTCGATCCGGGGCATTTCATCGAGCTTTGTGAGTCAACAGCGTTGTCGCCTGATGGCAAGTGCCGGCCATTCGGAGCCGGGGCCGACGGCTTCGTCGATGGCGAGGGTGTCGGGGCGGTGATCCTGAAGCCACTCTCCGCCGCGATGGCGGACGGCGACCGGATTTGGGGCGTGCTCAAAGGCAGCATGGTGAATTCTGGCGGCCGCACGCACGGCTACACCGTACCCAATCCGACAGCCCAGGCCGCACTGGTAAGCGAGGCGATGGCTCGTTCGGGCGTTTGCGCCGCCGAGGTCAGTTTCATCGAGGCGCACGGCACCGGTACTTCGCTTGGCGATCCGATCGAGGTGAACGGTTTGGCGAAGGCCTTTCATGAGCAGGGGATCGTCCGACCGGCCCAATGCGTCATCGGGTCGGTCAAGGGCAATATTGGTCATTGCGAGAGCGCCGCTGGAATGGCGGGGCTGGCCAAGGTGCTGCTGCAGATGCGTTATGGCCGCCTGGCACCGACGCTCAATGCCGTGGAACCCAATCCCCATATTGACCTCGGTGCGACGCCATTCATGGTCGCGACCGAAGCGGTGGACTGGCGCCGCGCCCGGTCGGAGGCCGGCGGCATTGTGCGGGAATTACCTCGGATCGCGGGTATCTCGTCGTTTGGGGCCGGTGGTTCCAACGGACATGTGGTGGTCGCCGAACCGGAGGATATGCCTTCGCTGGCGCCCGATACCGACCGCGAGCAGGCGGTCGTGCTGTCGGCGCTGACCGTGGAGCGGCTGAGTGTCATGGTAAGCAACCTGCACCGGTTTATCACCGCGACACCGGATCTGAGGTTGGCCGATATTGCGTTCACGCTGCAAGTTGGCCGTCGGCCGCTGGCGGTCCGGACAGGATTTGTCGTCAGGTCGTTAGCGGAACTGATTCGTTCTCTAGCCGCGGTCATGGCGGGCGGGAGCGATGTCATGGGCGTTTATCGCGGCGATATCAAGCAGGGTCGGAAGGCGATCAGCCTGTTCGGAGCCGACGAGGATCTGCGTCAGGCCATCGAATCATGGATCGCGAAGGGTAAGATCCACAAACTGACCGAGCTTTGGGTCCAAGGCTTGGACGTCGATTGGGCGGCGTACCAGGCCGGTCAGACAGTCCGTCGGATACCGCTGCCAACTTATCCATTTGTCAGGGAACGCTACTGGGCGCCTGCCAGGGGGCGAAGCGAGCCCGGTACCGCGCCGGTTCGGCGGGAAGTCATCGCGGGGTCTCCGGCCAGCGATAACAACCCGTATCAGGTTCCAACCGAAAACCTGATTCTTGCACCAGTCTGGTCGGTGGTCCCGGCGGTTCCAGTCGTGCCTGCCCCGGCGGATGGCGGGACGGCGACGATTGTTGTTGGGGCGAACAAGTGCCAGCGTGACGGGCTGGAGGGTCTGTTGCCGCGCGCGCGGTATGTGGATCCCTCGGAAGACAACATCGCGGACGCTCTTCGGGGCGAGGCGGCAAGTCCGCTCGCCTTCGAGCACCTTATTTGGATCACACCGGACCCGCCGCTGGCCGGCGTTGCCGACGACAACCTGATCGAATCGCAGGCGCATGGCGCCCTGCTGCTGTTCCGTCTGGCAAAGGCCCTGGTCGCGGCTGGCTGCGGCGGGCAAAAGCTGCATTTCACGGTTGTCACCAGCCACGTATTGGGTTTGACGCCCACGGCGATAACGAACCCCACCCATGCGACGATTCATGGATTGGTTGGATCGATGTCGGAAGAGTATCCCACCTGGCGTTTCCGCGCTCTGGACTTGGACGATGACAGTATCTGGCCGTTCGAAACGGTGGCTTTTCCGGACGCCGATGTGGTTGCCGCTGGCGCCGGCGCGGCATTCGTGCGGCTGTATCGCGGTGGCCAATGGTTTGCCCGTTCGTTGGTGCCGGTGCGGCAACTGGCAAATGAGGCATCTCCCGGCCGCCAGGGCGGCGTCTATGTCGTCATCGGCGGCGCGGGGGGACTCGGCGAGATCTGGACCCGTTTCATGGTCAGAACATTTCGTGCCAACGTTTTCTGGATCGGCCGTCGTCCACCCGACGCGGACATTCAAACCCGCATCGACGCCATCGCCGCGTTCGGCCCCGCGCCGGTCTATATCCAGGCTGATGCGCGCGATCACGCCGCCGTCAGGGCAGCGCATGCCGAAATCAAACGCCGCTTCTCGGCGGTGCACGGCATTGTGCATTCGGCGGTCGGGGTCTTCGACCGATCGCTTGCCGACATGGACGTGGACGCGTTCCGTGAGGTACTGTCGGCCAAACTGGATGTTAGCGTTCGCATGGTTCAGGTGTTTCGTCACGAACCACTGGATTTCGTGCTGTTCTTCTCGTCGGTTTCCTCGTTCCTCCATAAAGGCGGGATGACCGGTTATATTGCTGGGAGCACCTTCCAGGACGCTTACGCCTGCTATCTGGCGGGCCGGCTTCGGGCACCGGTGAAAGTCGTCAACTGGGGATATTGGAACGCCGGCACGGGTATTGCCATACCGGAAAGTTCCAAGCGGCGGATGGTGAATCTGGGCATCCAGCCTCTCACCGATGACGAGGGCATGGCGGGGCTCCAGTGTCTGTTGGCCTCGCCGTTGACGCAGGCCGTCGTGATCAAGGCCGAGAGTCTGCGGATTCCCGGTCTCGCAGCCCCGGAGGACTACCTGACGCTGCTGCCGAAACCAACTTTGGCACCATTGGAATCGATCGTGGATCGCCTGCCGCCATTGGCGCCACCGGAGGCGGCGCTTCGGGCCGCCGCCGTGTTCTACGGCTCCCCAATGGAAGCGCTGCTCCGCCGTCTGCTTCGCACCCTGTTGCGCGATGCCGGCCTGCTGGAGGCTGGCTTGCCCAAAGGTCTCGGGTTCTACGGGCGCTGGCTGGCTGAATCGCGCAATTTCCTGGCAGCGGGCGGTGCGTCCGAGCAACCGTGCGAGAGCATCGCCGCGCTCTGGACGGTATGGGAGCATGAGCGCGAAGCCTGGCTTACCAACAGCGACCTGCGGCCTGGGGCGATCCTGGTCGAACGATGCCTGCGCGCCTTGCCGGATATCCTCGCCGGCAAGATCGCGGCCACGGAAGTTATGTTTCCAAATGCATCGATGGAGTTGGTGGAGGGCATCTACAAGGGGAACCTGGCAGCTGATCATTTCAACAGGGTGCTCGCCGATACGCTGGTCGCGCTGGTCGAGGCGCACGCCGGCGACGGGCTCCGCATTTTGGAGATCGGAGCGGGAACTGGCGGTACGTCGGCGGGTGTACTGCGGCGGTTAAAGCCGTTTGCCGGGAAAATCAGTGAATATTGCTATACCGACCTATCGAAGGCGTTCCTGTTTCACGCATGTGAGAACTACGCGCCCGAAGCGCCGTTCCTGACAACCCGGACCTTTAATGTGGCGATGCCCCCCGTCGGCCAGGACCTCGAACTTGGTCAGTATGACGTGGTGATCGCCGCCAACGTACTGCACGCCACCCGTAATATCCGCACGTCTCTGCGACATACCAAGGCGCTGCTTCGCACGGGCGGCACCCTTCTGCTGAATGAGCTGAGCGAGGCGTCGCTGGTCGCGCACCTTACCTTTGGGCTGCTGGAGGGGTGGTGGCTGAACGAGGATGATGCCATCCGAATCCCCGGTTCGCCAGGCTTGACCCCAGCTACCTGGCGCCGGGTCCTGAACGAGGAAGGCTTCACGCCGGTCATCTTCCCCGCCGCGGTTTCATTGGAACTCGGCCAGCAGATCATCGCGGCCCAGAGCGATGGGGTGATCCGCCAGCGTGGCGCGCCGCCGGAACCGAGCCGCATGATCCCCGCCGCGATGGCCGTTTCCGTGCCCGCCGCCGCTCCTGTAACAACAGACCTGCGTAGCTGGACCGTCCATTTCGTGTGCGACATGCTGGCTCGGTTGTTGCGTATGGACCCAAAGCGGATCGATCCGTCGGAACCGTTGGTGTCGTACGGTCTGGATTCCATCCTGATCAACCAATTGACCTGCAGTCTGCGAGAGGTTTTCGACGGGATTGGCAATACGCTGCTGTTCGATATGCCGACGATAGATGCGATATCGGACCATCTTCTGGCAACCTGTCGGCAAACACTCGCCGGCCTTATGGCAGGCAATAAAGAGCCTGAACCGGAGTCTCCGGTCGCGAAGGCCGTCGCGCGGATGCACCCGGCGCCGGTGCAGGCATCGCCGTCCGGCGACCGCGCCATCGCCATCATCGGCCTGTCGGGGCGCTATCCGGGTGCCAACACGCTGGACGTGTTTTGGCGTAATCTTCGGGAGGGCCGTGATTGCGTCACCGAGATTCCGGAAGATCGCTGGTCAATGGAAGGTTTTTACGAACCGGACCCGGCCCGTGCCATCGCCGTGGGTGCCAGCTATTCCAAATGGGGCGGGTTCATCGACGGCTTTGCCGACTTCGATCCATTATTCTTCAACATATCGCCGCAGGAAGCGATGGTTATGGACCCGCAGGAGCGGTTGTTCCTGCAAATCGTCTGGTCGGCATTGGAGGATGCGGGACACACAAGGGCGCATCTCGCCCGGGCCTATGATCGCCGTGTCGGCGTGTTCGCGGGGGTTACACGCATCGGCTACGGGTTGTATGGCCCGGAAGTCTGGCGCCAGGGCAACGCGAGGTTCCCGTATACGTCATTCAGTTCAGTCGCGAACCGGGTGTCGCATTTCCTGGATATCACCGGGCCTAGCATGCCTGTCGATACGATGTGCTCATCCTCGCTGACCGCGATCCATGAGGCTTGCGAGCATATTCTGCGGGGAGACTGCACGCTAGCTATCGCCGGCGGGGTCAATCTGTATGTTCATCCGTCCAGCTATGCTAATCTGAGCGCCAATCGCATGCTTTCGCCGGTTGGCCACTGTAAGAGCTTTGGCGCCGGAGCGGACGGCTTTGTGCCGGGCGAAGGCGTAGGCGCGGTTATTCTAAAGCCGCTGTCGCTGGCCTTACGGGATGGCGACCAAATCCACGCGGTGATCCGAGCGACGCATGTCAACCATGGTGGCAAGACGCATGGTTATACGGTGCCGAGCCCGAAGGCGCAGGCCGATCTAGTGCGCACGGCGCTGGACAAGGCCGGGATCGGCGCGGATGCGGTCACCTATGTCGAGGCACACGGCACCGGCACCGAACTGGGTGATCCCATTGAAATCGAGGGCCTCACCCGCGCTTTCCGTCAGGACACTGATGCGGTCGGGTTTTGCTCGGTTGGTTCGGTCAAGTCCTCAATCGGGCATCTTGAGGCGGCGGCCGGCATCGCCGGCCTGACAAAGGTGGTCCTGCAGATGCGGCATGGTCAGCTCGCCCCCAGCCTGTTCGCCGAGACGGAAAACCCCCAGATTGCGTTCGCCAAGACGCCGTTCGTGGTGCAGCGGTCCCTAGCGCCTTGGCCTCGTCCGAAGCCGGAGGCGCGGCGGATAGCTGGCGTTTCGTCGTTCGGTGCCGGTGGCGCTAACGCTCATGTCATTGTCGAGGAATTCCCTGCTGGCGCTGAACCCGCAGTAGAGGAGGCAGGGCCACAGGCCATCCTGTTCTCGGCCCGAAGCTGGGACCGGCTGCGTGCGATGCTGGACGCGTGGTTGGATTTCACGGGCGATGCCGGCCATCCGGACCTCCGCCTCAGTGACGTGGCATTTACGCTTCAGGTTGGCCGGGAGCCGATGGCAAAGCGGTTGGCGGTGACGGTTTCTTCGCTGGCGGAGCTGGGCGAGCGGCTGCGCACGCTGATCGCTGGCTGGGATGATGGTCCGGACACCGCCCTTGTGGATGGCGTGTTGCGGGGAGAGGCAAAAAAATACGAAAAAAATACGAAAAATTTTGCTGGCAACGCGGACATGGTGAGCACCCTGGATCGCTGGCTGGCGGCCGGTAAACTCGAAAACCTCCTCCCGCTGTGGATTGACGGCGCGCCCATCGATTGGCGCAAACTGCGGCGGGGTATGGATCCGCATATTGTATCGTTGCCGACCTATCCATTCGCCGGCAACCGATACTGGATCGCCGAGGCGCAAGGGCTGAACCGCGTTTCCCGGCCGGTGGCTGACGGCTCGCCGGAGACCGGGATGTTCGTGCCGGAGTGGCATGATGTACCGGGGCCTGTACCGGGGCCGGGTGCGCATATGGGCGCGGATTGGGCGGAGCGATGGATTTTGACGGTGGGTCTGAAGGAAGCGCCCACCCCGAGCCGTGGCGTTCGCCTCGCGCGCTTGAGCGTGGCCGGGGCAGATCCGTGCGAACGCTACACCGCAGCGGCAACAAGTTTGCTGGCCCGCCTTCAGGCGATCCTGAGTGTGCCACAAGCTGGCGTGACACTGGTTCAACTTCTGGTTGCTGCGGATGATGCGATGCCAGGTCTTTCCGGTCTTGGCGCCATGCTGCGGACGGCACGGGCTGAACATCCGGCGTTGCGCGTGCAACTAGTAGAGGTTCAGCCCGACGCCTCGGCGGCCGAGCTTTTGGCGATCACCGGGCAAGCAGCTTTCGGAGCCGACAATGACTATCTGCGTCATGGCGAACGCGGTCTCGAATTTGTCCAATGGCGTCGCGCCGAAAGGCACGCGATGGTCAATCCTTGGCGTCAGGATGGCGTCTACCTGATCACGGGTGGGGCTGGCGGCCTTGGCCGGCTTATTGCGACACATATCGCCAACCGCGCGCCGCGCGGAACAATCATCCTGTGCGGGCGCGGCGCTGGCATGGACATGTCCGGTCTGGGATGCCGCATTGTCTATCGTCAGGCGGATGTGGCTGTCAGCGCGCAGATTGACGACCTGGTGCGATCGATCGAGACGGCGTATGGCCGGCTGGACGGGGTGATCCATGCCGCGGGAGTCCTCCGCGACGGGACGATCATCGGCAAGCAGCCCGACGATCTGGCCGCTGTTCTGGCGCCGAAGGTTGCGGGTGTATGGAATCTGGACCGCGCGACGCAACGCTTGCGGCCGGCCTTGTTTGTGCTGTGTTCGTCATGCGCCGCGATCAAGGGTAACCCCGGACAATCGGACTATGCCGCGGCCAACGGATTCCTGGATACCTTCGCCGCCATGCGTGATCGCCGCGAGCGCGCCGCCGGCCGGATATCCGTGACGCTGAGCGTGAACTGGCCGCTATGGCGCGATGGCGGCATGCGCGTCAGGCCCGAACGGCTCGAATCACTGACGCGTCTTACGGGCATGATCCCCATGGGCGCGCAAGATGGTCTGGGCGCTTTAGAGTCGGGTATCGCTGGCGGTTCCTGCCGCATGATGGTGCTGCACGGTCACATGGATCGTTTGGAGCGTCTGTTTGTTGCCGATCCAGCGGTCCCCTCTGATACGCCAGTCGAAACGAAACCGGTTTCCCGGAACGGCGTCAGGACCGCGATGATCGCCTCCATCCGGGAAACCCTGATGATCCAGGGTGACGGGGAGTGCGACGAGCGTGCAACATTTTTAGAACTCGGCATCGACTCGATCCACATGGTCCGCTTCATGGCGACCCTGTCGTCTAGGCTGGGTAGCTCCCTGCGGGAGACGCTGGTCTTCGACCACCCAACGGTCGGGGCGCTGGCCGATCATCTGCTGTCGGAGGGTATTGGAGAGCCTCCCCTCGCTCCGGCTCCGGTGGTATCTGCGGGGCGCAATCCGGAGCCGCTGGCCGAAGCGTTGGCGCGGCATGCGGAATTGGTTCCTCTGGCCATGGCGGGTACGGGGCCGGTGCTTTTCTGCGTGCATCCCATGTCCGGCGATGTCGGCATCTATTCGGGATTGGCGCAGGCCGTTTCCGGCCGTTTCCGGGTCGTTGGCATCCGCGCGCGTGGCTTCCTCACGGATGATGTGCCGCTGGATAGCGTCGGGGCGATGGCGGAGCATTACGCCGCGCTGATCGCGGAACTGCATTTACCGGAACCGTGTCACCTGTTGGGCACGTCGATGGGCGGATCGGTCGCCTATGAATGCACGCGGCGATTGCGGGCGCGCGGGCTGGACGTCGCCAGCCTGGTGCTGGTCGAGGCGCCGCTGGTGGCCACGCTCGATGAGGCATCGCTCTGGAGCAGCGACACGCGCCGCAATCTTCTGATGAACGCCAATTTTCTGCTGATCGCGATGCTGCATCTGGATGGCGACTTCCGGCGTAGAAAAATGGCCGGCGGCTTCCGCTGGCAGGATTGGGAAATCACCGAGGCCGATATCACCAGTATCGCCGACGCGGCATTGGTCGAACATCTGGTTGCCCGTGTTCGTGCCCGCGGCGTGCGCCAGGACGCCGCCGTATTGAACCACCGGCTGAAGTCCATGGCGCGTATTCATCTGGCCAATCTCCGCGCTTTCGCAGCGTATCGGGCCATGCCGCCCGTGAGCCCGGCTACGACGCGCGTCGTGCAGTTGCGCACCGCTTCGGCGGTTTGCGTCTCCCCCAATGTCTACAACCCAGACTATCTCTGCAACGTGCAGCGCGCTTGGGGCGGGATGGCGCCGTTGTTGGCGAACTGGGATTCGGTTCTGCCTGGACTGGACACCAGGGTCATCGCCGGGGACACTCATTTCGATCTGCTTGGCGGTGAAGGCGCGGCAGGGGAGATGGCCGACCTGGTCGCCGGGATCCTGTCCGGTCCTAAGGTCGGGCGACCAGCGCCGGACAAACCCGCCCAGCTCCTCAGCGGGTCTATCGCGGTGATTGGCATGTCCGGCCGCTTTCCGGGGGCGGCCTCCCTGGACGAATTGTGGGATCTGCTCCGCAACGGGCGAACCGCGTTCTCCGGGCTGCCGGCGGATCGTGGCTGGGGGGAATGGGGCGTCGGCACGGCAGTCGATGGCATTGGCCACGGGGCATTCCTGGAGGGTATCGACGCTTTCGATCCCCACTATTTCCGTATCCCACCCATACAGGCGCGGGAGATCGACCCCGCCGAACGGCTGTTCCTCGAAGAGAGCTGGCGGGCCATCCGGCAAGCCGGTATTGACCCCGATGCAACCAGCGGGCGGAATTGGGGCGTCTTCTGTGGTGGCGGTGGCGATTATACGAGATTGCTGAACAGCCGCAGTGGCGTTTCGCCGCACGTCACCGCCTCCAGCATTCCCGGCCGGGTTTCCTATAGTTTCGGTCTGACCGGCCCCTGTGTCTCGGTGGATGCCGGGTGCGCCTCGTCGCTGTTAGCGGTTGCTCAGGCTTGCGACCATCTGTTGCTGGGCCATTGCGAAGTGGCGATCGCCGGGGGTGTGTATGTTCACAGTACCCCGAACCTCATTCGCGCCTCATCTCGGTCCGGACTTTTGTCCGGGGGCGATCGTTCGCGTGTTCTGGACCGTGCAAGCGGTGGGATGACGCCAGCCGAAGGCGTGGGCGTTCTGGTGCTCAAGCCATTGTCGAAGGCGCTCGCCGATGGCGATCCGGTACAGGGTGTGATCGAAGGCTGGGGGGTTAACCACAGCGGCCATACCAACGGCATGGCGGCGCCCAGTGGTAAGGCGCAACGGGCGCTGTTCACTGGCGTGTTGGCCCGGCACAACGTCGATCCCACCAGCATCGGTCTGGCAGAGCTCAACGCCACCGGCACGCCATTGGGTGACCGGATTGAAATCGAGGCGCTAAGCGACGTCTTTGCCAGCCACACGGAACAGCGCTCGTTCTGTGTTGTCGGCAGCCTGGAAAACAATATCGGCCACGCGTTCCATGCGTCTGGCGTGGCTCGGCTGCTGAAAGTGCTGCTGGCGATGCGGCACGGCACTATCCCGCCAACGGTGGGCGTCGATCTGCCTGTGCAAGGCGCCGATAGTGGACCGTTTGAACTCGCTCGGGAGAGCCGCGCCTGGCCGGTTCGCGATGATGTTTCGCGTCGCGCGCTGGTGAATTCCTTCGGTGCCACCGGAACGAATGTTCAGGTGATCGTCCGCGATCCTCCGCGATCCGCAGTTTCGCCGCCGCCCTTGTCTCCGGCGGTCCCCTTCAAGCGGCGTTCGTACTGGGTTGATGGAGAATCACCTGTCCACCGCGTGGTTGAAGCGGAACGGACAACCGGCGCGGACCATATCGGCCATCTGATCGAAGCCCTGGTGCACAACATCACCGGCTATGCGGCTGGCGATATCGACCGCGCAGAGCCGTTGTACCGGTATGGAGTCGACTCAATGCTCAGCACGCGCCTGCTGGCACTGATCAATGAGCGTTTTGGCGTCGAAATCCATTTGGCCGACCTCATTGATATAGAAAGCATCGATCAATTGGCGGCCTGCGTGGCTCAACAGACCGGCACGGAATTGTCCAGCGCGCAGGCGGCGCCAACCGCCACGGCGGCGGTGACGAGTGCCAGCACCTGGCTGCTGGAAAGGCTTTCAGCGTGATGACCGGACAACTCCACCACTTGGCGATTCCGGTCGCGGACGACGGTTCGCTGACGGCATCGGGCTCTGTTTCTTTCTGTCATCCCGCTCTGGCGGATCTGCTGCGCGTTGGGATCGGCGCGCTGCGCGACGGTGAAACCGGTCATCTGATCGCGCACCGTTCGGTCGATCTGTGTGCGTCGGTGGCCCTGCTGGGGCAGGCGACGGTGGCTTCGGTCCTGGCCGGTCTGCCCTCCGGCGCGTTGCTGGTCACGGCATCGGCCGAACAGTCACGGCATTTGCGTCATTCTGAAACCGAAGGGCAGACGGTCTGGAACGTTCAGCAGACGTTTGAGCTTTTCCGTTCCTGTGACGGGATCGATAGTGCCCGTCTGGATCTGGCGCTCGCGGCTCTGACGGAGCGGCAGGATGTGTTGCGAACGAACTTCCGCTTATGCGGTGACGGTTGGGTGCAGGTTATCGCCAGCCCGGCGATTGCTGGGCCGCCACCCCGCGTGGTTTGGCTGGATCTGCCGACACCGGACGCGTTTATGCGATTCGTGGCAGCCCGCCGAGCTGAACGGATCGATCTGGCTCAGGGGTGCTTGTTCCGGGTTTGGGCATCACGGATCGGCGCCCGCTGGTATCTTGGATTTGTTGCCCATCATGCCTTGGCCGATGCTTTCACGTTGCCCCTGCTCTTCACGCAACTGATGGCGGCTCATGATGTGAGCGCCGACCCTGCCGCGAGCCTCCCGCGGGTGGTTGAGCAGTATTGGCAATACACCCTTGCGGAGTTTGGGAAGGACGCGAGCCGGCAGGAGGCCGCCAAGCGGTTCTGGGGTGAATGCCTGAAAGATGCCGGCACAATGCGACTTCTCGCGGCGAAGGGGCCCCACACCGCGGCAGGGAATGCAATCTCGCTTAGTTTCGCGCGGGTTTTGCCGCCCCGTCTTGTGACGGATCTAGCGCGGCTTCATTCCGCGCACGGCATCACCTACTCGCAACTGCTGACGGCGGCCCTCGCATTCCTGGTGATTCATGGTTTGGGCAACGCCAAGGCGGCCTTGCGTATGTTTCACAACCGGCGGGACCGGGCCGGGCTGCTCGGCACGATGGGCGACTTCAGCAATCTGCTGGTTGTCCCTTACGAACTGCCCCTCAGCGAGACGGTTACCTTAGCGCTGAACCGGACGCGGGAGCGAAGCTTGTCGGCGGTGCGTCACGCGTTGCCGTTCGCGGATCTTCTGGACATTGCCGGGGGCGCGTCGGGAGAGGTTCTGTTTGACAGTGCCGACCTGGATGCGAGTGGCGTCATGGCCGACCACGCTCGGTCGTTATTCGCCGAGGGTCTGCTGCACCCGGAAACGTCGGCCGTGGGTGTCGAAGGCGAGGCCATCGCCGATCTGTTCTTCCAGGCGGTCAAAGTCGGTGGTGGAATCACGCTGGTCTGTTCCTGGCGCAAATCGATGTTCGACCGGACGTGGGCGGCAAATTTTACCGACCTGCTGATCGCGGTAGCCGAGCGCATGATCGCCGAACCCGATACGACGGTGGGTGCGCTGGTGCATTCTCTTGATGCCCGGCTGAGCACGCTGCGGCCGCCCACCAAACCAACCTTCTTCGTCGAATGTCAACGGCTGAACCAGGTCGATGCCACGACTTCCGGTGGCAAGATGCCGGTGTTCTGGGTGCATGGAGCATTCGGCGACGCCAGCGTTTATCTGCCCCTCGCCCAGCGTCTGGATTACCCGGTCTACGGTATTCAGGCTCGGGGCCTATTCGATCCGCAGCCGCCTTTGGCTGGGGTTGGGCCAATCGCGACATTCTACCGGGAGATGATCCAGGCCATCCAGCCAAGGGGACCATACGACCTCGGTGGTTACTCCATCGGTGGCACCTTCGCCTACGAAATCGCACGGCAACTTCAGCAGGCGGGAGAGGAGGTCGCCAGTCTCACTTTGGTGGATGCTTTATTTCCGCCTGAACACAAGCGGATTGGCGTGGATCGATACGATCACCTTCATTTCGTCGCCATGGGCCTGATTGGGGTTAGCATGCGCCGCGACCCGTCATGGTCACCGTCGGCGTTGGCTGGCCTGACTCGGCCAGGCCGTGAGGAACGTGATCCCGATATCCTGCTGGATGGCTTCGTCCGGTTCTGCCTCAACGCTGGCGTTGCCAGGTCCGAGACCTGGTTGAGGGGCTATATGCAGCGCATGACGGCGATCCAAAACGCCTATGGCGTCGAGGTTTACCGGCCCCTCCCGCTGCCGCGATCCATCCCGCATGTCCGCTACCTGAAGAACCGCCGAGGGCTCTTCTACGGCGAGCGGTCTGCCTATATGAATTCCAGACCGGAGGACCCTCTGCGGGCTGTCGATTACTGGTCCGCATGGCAAACGCTTCTTCCGAAGCTCCGCCTGGAGCAATTCGACGTCGATAATCATATCGACATGCTGGCCGATGAGGCGGTGTTAGCGGCGCTGTCAGGATCGGAACCGGCAATTGGTCAGGCGGAACCGCTCGGACCCGGGCCGGCGGTTTCCGTCGGCGCGGCTGCTGCGTATCTGCGTGACCAGATCGCTGATATCATCGGCCGTCCGTTGGACAATCTCGGTGTTGACGATCCGCTGGATCGGTCCGGGATGGATTCACTGATCGCGACGGAATTGACACAACGGCTCCAGTCGCGACTGGGCGGTGCCTTCTCGATCGCGACGCTCTTCCAGCACAATACGCTTGGCGACCTCGCTGCCCACCTGTTGGCGGAGCATGCCCAGGCTTTGTCAGGTTTGATAGGCGCCGCTGCCGTGGCCGCCGAGCCGCGTATCCTGGCGGTGGCGCCTCAGCCAGACATGCCCGGCGCAACAGCGGCTTCCGAGCAGCCGAAACCTGCCACCTCGGCGCGGCGCGGCCATGCGATTGCCATTATCGGCGTTTCCGGGCGCTATCCGAAAGCCCCCAACCTGGACGCTTTTTGGCAGGTGCTGCGCGACGGCGTCGACTGCATCACCGAGGTTCCCGCCGATCGGTGGGATTGGCGGGCCTATTACGACACGGATCGGACCCGCGACGGGGCTCATTACAGCAAGTGGGGTGGGTTCATCGACGATGTGGATCGGTTCGATCCGCTGTTCTTCAATATCTCCCCGCGGGAGGCGGCCGTCACCGACCCGCAGGAGCGTCTGTTCCTGCAACAGGTATGGGCGGCGCTGGAAGATGCCGGATACAGGCGAGAGGACCTGCGCGGTATCCCTGGCGATCCGCGTGGCGCGGCGGTGTCGGTCTATGCCGGTGTGATGTATGGCGAATATCAGTTCCTGGGTGTGGAGGAGAGCCTGAAGGGGGCTGGCCAGGCACTGGGCGGCAGTTACGCCAGCATCGCCAACCGGGTGTCCTATGTGCTGGACCTGCACGGGCCGTGCATGGCGGTCGATACGGCATGCTCGTCGTCGCTGACGGCGATCCATATGGCGTGCCGCGATCTGCGGGAGGGAGTCAGTGATCTTGCCATCGCGGGCGGTGTTAGCCTTAGCCTGCATCCCAATAAATATACGCTACTGAGCGCGGGCCAGTTCATCTCTGGCTCGGGACATTGCGAGAGCTTCGGCGAAGGGGGGGAAGGGTTTATCCCCGCTGAGGGGGTCGGCGTGGTTATCCTCAAGCGCCTCGAAGATGCCGAACGAGATGGCGACAATATCCATGCGGTCATTCGCGGCAGCGCCATCAACCACGGCGGTCGGACCAATGGCTACACGGTTCCCAATCCGGCGGCGCAGCAACGCGCGATCAGCGGCGCCCTGTTGGACGCCGGGATCGAACCGGGGTGGGTCAGCTATGTGGAGGCGCATGGTACCGGCACGCGCATTGGTGATCCGATCGAGATAGCCGGCTTGAGTCAGGCATTCGGCCTATCGGATAACGCCGACGGTCATCCGTGCTGGATTGGGTCGGCCAAGTCGAACCTGGGGCATTGCGAAGCCGCCGCGGGTGTTGCCGGTCTCACCAAGGTACTGTTGCAGATGCGGCACGGGAAGATCGCCCCGTCGCTGCATTCCGCCAAACTCAACTCCCATATCGATTTTGCCCGTACGCCGTTCCGGGTAAACCAGGAATTGCGGGACTGGGACCGTCCGGTGGTGGATGGGCAGACCCGGCCGCGGATCGCGGGGATCTCCTCGTTCGGCGCGGGCGGTGCCAACGCGCATATGCTGGTCGAGGAATATCGGGCCTCACCGGATCCTGCGGCTGTCGGTACCGGTTTGGAGCCGGTCGCCATCATCCTGTCGGCGCGGACATCGGAAACCTTGCGCGCCCAGGTTGAGAACCTTCTCGCGTGGCTGGACGCAATGCCCAAGGGGGCCGCGCCACCGCTGCGCCAAATTGCCTACATGCTCCAGATGGGCCGGGAGCCGATGGCGGAACGGCTGGGGATGGTCGTCGGGACAATGGCGCAGATGCGGGATGGTCTAGCGGCTTTCCTGGAGAGCGCGCCGGGTGACACGGACGTGCGCCGGGGACGCTTGGGTGGCGATGCACCTTACCGCCGCTTGTTCCCCGAAGAGGGCGAATTGCGTGAGATGATCCTCACCTGGCTGTCCCGTGGGCAGTTGGATCGGGTTATCGAACTATGGCTTCAAGGCGCGCCGGTCGATTGGATGCCACTCTACGCCAGCCGGCAGCCCCGGCGGATCAGCCTGCCGACCTATCCGTTCCTACGAGAACGGCATTGGATCGACCGCAAGCATGGGCATGTATCCGTCCAGACGGGCGAAGCCGCGACCCTGCGGCCGACCGGAAACCTGCTGATGGCGGCACCGGAATGGCGCGAAAAGGCGCTTCCGGCTTTTGCCGCGCCGTTCGACGGGCGGCGCATTGTCTTCGCCTGCGGCATCGGCACCGAAATTCCCGGCGCCACCGGGCTCAAGACGACGGAAACGGGTGAGGGCGAGCGTTTTGCGGACATCGCGGCCGGGTTGTTCGATCAACTCCGTCCGATCGTAACAGCGCGCAACAGCGGCGGCCTTTTGGTGCAGTTTCTGGTGCCGTCGCACGAACCGCTGCTGGTCGCCCTGGGCGGCCAACTACGGGCACTGCGGCACGAATACCCTGCGATCACGGGTCAGATCATAGTGGCGGATATCGGGCAGCCGGCTGAGGTGCTGGCCGATATGCTCGAACGCAACGGACGGGCGCCCGAGGATTTCTGTGTTTTATACCGCGACGGTCAACGCATGGTGCGATCGTGGCGCGAATTGCCATCGTTCGGGCCTGAGTCTTTGCCCGATTGGCGCCCTGGCGGCGTTTGGCTGATTACGGGCGGTCTGGGTGGCCTGGGCTTGATTTTCGCTCGGGATATTGCCCGCACGGGGCTTGGCAGCACGCTTGTTCTCGTTGGGCGCTCGCGTCTTGGCGCTGCCGGGGCAGCGGCGATCCGCGATCTGGAGGCCAGTGGTGCGCGTGTTGTCTACCGTCGGGCTGACGTGGCCCGGCGCGATCAGGTCGATGCGTTGATCGCGAGCTTGCGTTCCGAAGGCTGTGTTCCGACGGGCGTGATTCATGCCGCCGGCATCATTAGCGATAATTTCCTGGTGCGTAAAAGCCGGGAGGAATTCCTGAAGGTGCTGGCGCCGAAAGTGCAGGGTACTGTCAATATCGACCAGGCCAGCCGTCATCTTCCGTTGGACGTTTTCCTGTTGTTTTCGTCGGCCGCGGGGGCGTTCGGCAATGTCGGGCAAACCGACTATGCCACGGCGAACGCCTTTATGGACGCCTATGCTGAACGTCGATCGGTCCTGGTTGCCAAGGGCAAGGCGTCTGGCCGAACGATCTCGGTCGCCTGGCCGCTCTGGCGAGACGGTGGCATGGCCGTTCGCGCGGCCTCGCTCGAAGCGATCGAGCAGGTATCGGGCATGGTTCCGATGGAGACCGCAAACGGCATCGCCGCTTTGGCGCGGATGCTTGTGATGGACGGTGGCAATTTCCTTGTGGCGCAAGGCGATACGTCCCGCCTGCGGGAATGGTTGCGGGACGAGTCGCCGCGGCGCACGCCGGAACAGCCAAACCGTGGCGATGGCAGCGATGCACCCGGGTCGGCATTGGCCGGCCTGCGGGCGCTTTTCGGCGAAATGATCCATTTATCGCCCGAGCGCGTCGATGTGTTGGAGCCGTTGGAGAATTACGGCATCGACTCGGTCTTGATCACCAAGCTCAACGGCCGGTTGGAGGAGATTTTCGGCGGTGTTCCAAAGACCCTGTTCTTCGAATACCGCCGCCTGAAGGACATCGCGGATTACCTTGTGCGAGAGTTTCCCGAGGCCTGCGCGCGCTGGACTGACAATGCGGGGACGAAACTGGCGCCGTCACCGGCTGTTGGCGTTCCGATTCCGGCGGAGGTGTTGCCCTTCGCTGCCGCCCCTCCATCCGCTCTGCGCCCAGCCATGGCGGCCGATGAACCGATCGCCATCATCGGCTTGAGCGGACATTACGGAAGCGCCGAGACGCTGGATGAATTCTGGTCTGCGCTTCGGGATGGCCGCAACCTGGTTGGCGAAATTCCGCCCGAACGCTGGTCGCTCGACGGTTTCTTCGAGCCGGACATGCGCAAGGCGGTCGAGACCGGAAAAAGCTACGGCAAGTGGGGTTCGTTCCTACCAGCTATCGACCAGTTCGATCCTTTCTTCTTCAATATTTCCCCCCGCGAGGCCCGCGCGATGGACCCGCAGGAACGCTGGTTGCTGACCAGTGCCTGGGAGGCGTTGGAGGATGCCGGTTATACCCGCGCGATGCTGGCCAAGCGGCATGGCGGGCGCGTCGGTGTGTTCGCCGGCATCACCAACACTGGCTTCGACCTCTATGGACCCGACCTGTGGCGGCGCGGCGAGACCATAATCCCGCGCACCAGTTTTGCCTCGATGGCCAATCGTATTTCTTACGTTTTAGATATAAATGGTCCGAGCCTGGCGATCGATACCATGTGCTCGTCGTCGCTGACCGCCGTGCATGAAGCGTGCGAGCAGATCAGGCGCGGGGCGTGCGAAGTCGCGATCGCCGGAGGCGTCAATCTCTATGTGCATCCGGCGAGTTACCGCAACCTGAGTTCCAACCGGATGCTCTCTGTCGATGGTCGTTGCGCGAGTTTTGGCAAGGACGGCAATGGCTTCGTGCCCGGCGAAGGGGTGGGCGCCGTGCTGCTGAAGCCACTGTCCCGCGCCAGAGCCGACGGTGATCGAATTCAGGCGGTGATCCGCGGCAGTCATGTCAATCATGGTGGCCGGACCAGCGGCTACACCGTGCCAAATCCCGTGGCGCAGGCCGACCTCATCCGCGAGGCCCTGCGGCGTGCCGGCACCGATGCCCGGTTGGTCAGTTATTTCGAGGCGCATGGCACTGGAACGGCGCTGGGCGATCCGGTGGAAATCAACGGCATGACGCGGGCGTTCCGCGCCGATACCGCAGATTGCGGCTTCTGCGCCATCGGTTCGGTCAAGTCCAACATCGGTCATCTCGAGGCGGCAGCGGGCCTCGCGGGTCTGACCAAGGTCATCCTGCAGATGCGCCACGGCACCTTGGTGCCAACCCTGCATGCGCGCGAGACGAACCCGAACATCGACTTCGCCGCCACGCCGTTCTTCCCGCAGCAGGTGCTCGCCCCCTGGCCAACCGGCCAGTCCGGTGGAACGCTGGCGAACGGGCCGCGCGTCGCCTGCGTGTCATCCTTCGGCGCGGGGGGGACGAATGCACATGTTGTGGTGCAGGAGTATAGAGAGCCCGCTGACGCCAATGCGCCTGCTACCGGCCCCTTTCCGATCGTGTTGTCCGCGCGGACGGCCGAAAGGCTGCTCGAGGTAGCGCGGCGGTTGGAGCGATTCCTGTCGCGACCAGGCGAACCAGAACCGGCTCTGGTGGATGTCGCCTTCACACTCGAAAATGGACGCGAGGCGATGGAGCATCGCCTGGCATTAGTGGCTCCGACCGTCGCGGCGCTGGCCGACGCCCTGCGTGGTTTTTTGGCTGGCCGTATGGACGGGATTTGGCAGGGCGAGGTCACGTCCAACAAGGATGCGGTTGAGGCCCTGAGCAATGATCCCGCCGCCGCCAGCCGGGTCGTCGCCTGGATGGGTGCCGGCATCTTCAGTCCGGTTCTGGACCTTTGGGTCAAGGGGTATCCGGTGGCCTTCGACGCGGTTTGGGCCACGGCCGGTGCGCACATATCGCGGGCACCGAAGCGGATCGCCCTGCCCACCTATCCGTTCGCGCCGGAACGCTACTGGTTTGACCAGGATGCCCCGGCGGCTGAGTGGGACGGTCTCAGTTGGGTTCCCGTCTGGGAGCATCGGAACGCGGCCGCGGCTGAGGCCGAGCGCCTAAGCGGGGCCGTGCTTGTCGTGCATGACGCCAGCACCGGTGATTTTGTCCAGGCATTGAGCCAGCGGATCGTCCGTGAATTCCCCGAGGCGATCGTTGCGACGGTTACCGGCGGCGAATTGGACGCGGCTGGTGTCACGGCTCTGCTCGACCGAATTGGGCCTGTCCGCCGTTTCTATTTCGTGGCCGGCGGCATGGGCGAGACCACGCGGCCGGAAAATCTGTTGCATGACTGGCAATCCAACGCATTGCCGCTGCTGCGCCTCGCCCGCGAGTTGTTGCGGACCGCTGTCCGGGACAATGCCATCGATGGCTTTATCGTGGGCTTTGATGCTGGCAACCAGGCGCTTGGAGGAGGGTTGGACGGTCTGGGCTATGCGATCGCGCAGAGCGACCATCATTTTCATATACGAAACATTTTGCTCAGCCGAACCGAGGCGGCGGATGAATCGGCCTTGGATTCGCTGCTCGACCTGATCCAGGTTGAACCGCGCGCCGCCCGAGGAGAGACCGTACGCCTGCGCCGGGCCGGGCGGCAGGTCAGGACCTTCCTGCCATTGATTTGGCCAGCAGGGGACACGAAAGGCGGATTTGTCCGCGGGGGCACGTATTTGATCCTCGGCGGAGCCGGCATGGTGGGACGGGCGGTGACGCGGCTGATGGTGGATCGCTACCAGGCCAGGGTCATCTGGATCGGCCGCCGCCCGAGCGCTGAGATCGGTTCATTGCTGGTCGATTACCCCGACCCCGCCAGCCGTCCATTCTATTTTCAGGCCGATGCATTGGACCCGGCGTCGCTGGCCGCCGGGTTGGCTGCGATCGCCACCCGGTTTGGCCGCTTGGACGGCGCAGTCTTCGCCGGCAAAATATTCAGCCTGAACGATACGCTCGAGCGCGCCGACGAGGCTCTGTTCCATGATACCGCTGCCATCAAGACGCAGGGCATCCTGAATTTCGTCCAGGCTTTACGGGATGCCCCTCCCGGATTTCTGTGCGTCTTTTCGTCTGCCCAGGCTTTTCCGTTCCTGCCTGCCCATGAAAGCGTCAGCTATGCCGCCGCGATTACCGCGGCCGACCGGCTGACGCGGAAGCTGGCCGCCGACGCCCCGTTTCCGGTCGGTATCGTCAACTGGGGTTATTGGGCTTCCAGCGTAGCGGACACGCCGGTCGCGGAGGGCCTGTCCCGCCACTTCAGCTTCATTTCTGACGAGGCCGGGTTCCGCTTCCTGGAGCGGTTCATCCGCGGATTGCGGCTGGGCATCCTGGACCAAGTGCTCTGCGCTGGTGTTCGCGACAGTATCGAACGGATGATGGGGCGCCATCCCGATCACCAGATCAGCCTTGCCGCTCCTGTCGCGGAATTCGACACACGGTTCGAGCCGCCGCCTGCACAGTCACCCCGCCGACGGGTCGCCGGGCGCGAGTTGCGGTCCGGCTTGGACCGGTGGGTCGCGCGATTACTCCACACGCAAATGCGGCGTACCCCGAGAGATACCGTCCAGCCGAAGTACCAGCGCTTGCTGGGGGAGTTCGATGCGATCCCAGATCCAGGGTGGTCCGGTGGCGAGCCGTGGGCGGCATGGACCGCCTATCGCGCCGGGCTGATCCTGCCGGAGCTCCAAGCGGCCGCCGATCTAGCAGAAAACTGCCTCAGGGCGCTACCGGATATCCTGGGTGGGAAGGTCGCCGCGACCGACGTGCTGTTCCCCGCCGGGTCATTGCGCAAGGTTGAGGCCCTGTATCGCGGCAACGGCCTGTCCGACCATTTCAACGACCATCTGGCCGGCGCCGTGGCGACTTTTGTTGCCGCCCATCCGGGGCAGGTTCGGATACTCGAAATCGGCGCTGGAACTGGGTCCACGACCGCGATGGTTGTTGAGCGGATCAGGCCGTATCTGGCGAAAATTGCTGAGTATCGCGTCACCGACCTGTCGAAGGCTTTTCTGATCCAGGCTGAACAGCGTTTTGGCTCGGGCTTCCCCGCCATGACGTACGGCTTACTTGATATCCAGCATCCGCTGGCGCGACAGGGAACGGATCCGGGCACATATGACGTCATCATCGCGACCAACGTATTCCACGCCACACGCAACATTCGGGAGACACTGCGCAACGCTCACGCAGCCCTAAAGCGTGGCGGCATCGTGCTGGTGAATGAAATACTTGAGAAGAGCGTCGTCGGCTCGACCACGTTCGGGCTGCTCGATGGTTGGTGGTTGTTCGATGACGAAAGGCTGCGCATCCCCGGATCGCCGCTCCTCGATCTGCAGGGCTGGCTGACGGCGATGGAAGAAGTTGGGTTCACCGCCATTCGAACACTGGCCGGTGGCGCCGGGGAATTCGGGCAGGATGTTATCCTCGGGGTAAGCAACGGGCTGATTCGCCAGCCAAGGGCGGGAACGCCGGTGCCTGCGGCGGCCCGTCCTGGGCGTGTCACACCGACCCAACCGTTACCGGACCCGATCGCCCCGAGACCGACCTCCCCGAGACCTGTCGCACAGGCCGGGGCTGCCGCCGATCTGGACGGGATACTGCGGGATGCACTGGTGGAAACACTTGGCGGCGGTCACGCCCGCATACGCCAGGACGTCCCATTCGCCGAACTTGGCGTGGATTCGATCCTGGGCGTCGGTTTCATCGAACGGATCAACGCTCAGCTTGGCCTGGATCTAAACGCGACACTGCTGTTTGAACGCACATGTCTCGACCAACTGGCCGGATTCATCCGTGAACACCATGCCGATGCAATGCGTCCGGCAGCAGCGGGTAACGGGACGCCCGTTGCCGCACGCGCCGCGGTGCCGGCCAGCCCGGATGCGATCGCCGTGGTCGGCTTGTCCGGCCGGTTCCCCGGTGCCGCGGATATCGACGCATTCTGGCGCGTGCTGATAAGCGGCCGAACCGTCGTTGGAGAATTGCCGGCGCCGTTCCAGGGTTATCGCTGGGGCGCGCTGCTTTCGGATCGTGACGGCTTCGATCCGCTGTTCTTTAATATTTCGCCCCGCGAGGCGGAATCGATGAACCGACACCAGCGTTTGATCATGCTGGAGGGATGGCGGGCGCTGGAGCACGCGGGCTACAATCCGAAGGCTCTGGCGGAGTCCCGGACGGGCATTTTTGTTGGTGCTGAACCAAGCGGTGATGGCGGCGAGAGTTTTACCGGCGCCTCCGACGCGATCGTCGCGTCCCGGCTTTCCTACGTGTTAGGATTGCGCGGGCCAGCCCTTGTGGTCAACACCGGGTGTTCGTCTTCCGGCGTGGCGCTGCATTTGGCATGCCAGAGCCTGCGCCACGGCGAAACCGATATGGCCCTGGCCGCCGGTGCCGCCGTGTCGATGGACCCGGATGTGCTGACCGCTCTGGCCGCGACCGGAATGTTGTCGCCGAGCGGGCGTTGCCTGAGCTTTGACCATCGCGCCGACGGTACGGTCTTGAGCGAGGGTGTCGGCGTTGTCGTGCTGAAACGCCTTGCCGACGCCGTTGCGTCCGGGGACACGATCCACGGCGTGATCGTCGCGTCTGGCACGAACCAGGATGGTGCCAGCAACGGCATCACCGCGCCCAACGGCAGCGCCCAGGAAGCTCTGATCCTGGAAACCTACAGACGTTTCGGCATTGATCCCAGCGCCATCAGCTACATTGAAACCCACGGCACGGGCACAGCGTTGGGCGATCCGATCGAGGCCAATGCGCTGAAACGCGCCTTTGCCACGTTGTCTGATGAGGCAAGGAGGCGTGGGATCGGGAGCGCCAAAGCGCATATCGGACACACCTCCGCCGCGTCGGGCGTGATCGGATTGATCAAACTGCTGTTGTCGATGCGCCATCAGATGCTGCCGGCCTTGCCCGGCTTCGAACGATTGAACCCCAGGATCGATTTTACCGGCACGTCGTTCGGCATTCAGGCGGAGGCCGCGGCATGGAACCAGGACCAGGCGGCGACGGCAGCGCTCAGTTCGTTTGGCCACAGCGGCACCAACGCGCATTTTGTGGTGCGCGGATGGCCGGCCGGGGCAGTCGCCGCTAGCCCGGCGGCCGGGGTCTTGCTGTATCCGCTGTCCGCCCGCGACCCCGCGGGCCTGCGGCGTGTAGCGATCAACCTGAAGGTCCACCTTAAGGCTTACCCGGAACTTGCCGCCCGCGATGTGGCCGACACCTTGAAACATGGGCGCGAAGCGATGGAGGTGCGGGTCGTGTTTGCCGCGGCCGGATTGGATTCGCTGGTTGCCCAACTCGACAACTTTGCCAATGGGCGTGAGGCAGGGACGGTGGCAGAGCCGATGGCCTCGCGCTGGCTCGCCGGGCAGGCGATCGCGTGGCCATCCGATACTGGCTTGGCACCGAAACGGGTGCCGCTGCCGGCCTATCCGTTCCTGACCGAACCTTATGTAATCCATTCGGGGTCCAGGCCCGGCAACGTGGCGCCGTGGCTTCATCCGCTGGTTCAGCGCAACGTTTCGGACCTGGACGGCGTGCGGTTCGCCTCGCGGCTAACGGGCAGTGAATTCTTTCTGATGGACCATAAGGTGCACGGACGCGCCGTACTTCCAGGCGTCGCATATCTGGAGATGGCCCGTGCTGCCGTCGAACAAGCCGTCGGCCGCTCCCCGAGCCGGCTCGAGGATGTCACCTGGGAGCGCCCGCTGGAGGTCGTGGCCGCGCCCATCGACGTTCAGATTGGCCTGAGCAGGGACAAAGAAGGCCGGATCGCGTATGTGATCCACAGCGAGGGGCCGGACTGTGTACGTCTGTTCCATGGCAGCGGGGTGGCGAGCCTAGGCGCTCCGGTAACCGACGCCACTCATCTCGACCTGGAGGCCGCCGTGGCGGCAACCGCGCCGCTCCCTGGAATTGAGCGTGCCTGTGCGGATGCCTTTGCCGCGATGGGTGTTCTCCATGGCCCCGGGTTCCAGGCGCTGCGGCAGATCCGGGTGGGCAAGGGGCTGGTGTTGGCCGTTCTCGCGCTGCCGGAAGGGACCGGCAGCGATGCGTTCATCCTGCATCCCAGCTTGATGGACTGCGCCTTGCAGGCAGCCATGGCGCTGACCCTGCAGGCATCCGAAGGAGCGTTCCCCGCGGAACCGTCGCTACCGTTCGCGGTCGAGCGGATTGATCTGCTTGCACCACTGCCGGCTGTTGTCCATGCCTTGGTCAGGCGCGCCAGCGGCGACAGCGTGGTGGAGAAGCTGGATCTTGACCTGTGTGATGGTGACGGTCGGGTTCTGGTCCGAATCCGCGGTTTTTCGTCTCGCCGCCTGGCGCTGCAGCCTGCGGCGGGGGACGCGCCGCGCATCGAAACCGGGACCGTCGCTTTGAACGACGCTGCCGGCGAACCTGCTGGGATCACCCTGTTGGCGCCGGTGTGGAACGTGGCCCCGGCGTTTGCCGACCATCCTGAGCCGACCTCCGAAACTGCCGTGCTGGTTGTCGGCGGTTCCGCTGAACAACACGCGACCATACGGCTTAGGTATCCCAACGCCCGACATTTGCCGTTGCCCGCTTCAGCCGGTGAGGTGTCCGAGTTCCGGCTGTCAACTCGCTTTGGCCACGTGGTCTGGATCGCCCCGGAAGTGGACGAGATGTCGGCGGAAACCGTGATGGCCGCCAGCGACCACGGGCTTATGCAACTGTTCCGCCTGGTCAAGGGGCTGCTGGGGGCGGGTTACGGGCTGGAAGAATTGGGCTGGACGCTGGCGACCTTCCGCGCCCGCGGCGTTGCCTCGGGTGAGGCGGTCCATCCGGCGCAGGCGCTTATTCATGGCCTTGCGGGGTCCATGGCAAAGGAATTTCCGCACTGGCGCGTTCGTCTGGTGGATATGGAAGCCAGCGATGCGTGGCCGGTGGATGAAATTTTCCGGGCCCCATCCCATCCTGACGGCGATGCCCTGGTCCGGCGCGGCGGTATTTGGTTCAGCGAAGCGCTGGCCAGCGTTTCCGACCTACCGAACGCGCCTGTTCCTTATCGCAAGGGCGGCGTCTATCTGATCATTGGCGGCGCCGGCGGTGTGGGTGCGGTTTGGAGTCGGGCGATGATTGAACGGCACGGCGCCAGGATCGTTTGGATCGGACGCCGAAGACTGGATGACGAGATCCGGCAGCGGATCGCCAGCCTTGCCACCCTCGGCCCCGCCCCGGTTTACGTTCAGTGCGACGCTGCGGACTACGACGGTCTGCTGGCAGTCCGGGATTACGTCAAGCGGGATTTCGGACGGATCGACGGCATCGTCCACTCCGCGATCGTGCTGCGTGATCGTGGCCTGGCCGGCATGAGCGAGGCGGATTTCCGTGCAGGCCTGGCGCCAAAACTCGGCGTCAGTATCAACATAGCCAGGGTGTTCTCTGGCGAAGCGCTGGATTTCGTCCTGTTCTTTTCGTCATTGCAGACCTTCACCAAGGCGGCTGGTCAAAGCAACTACGCTGCGGGAAGTGCTTTCATCGACTGCTTCGCCGAGTGGCTGGACCAGCGATGGCATTGTCCGGTCAAGGTCGCAAACTGGGGCTATTGGGGCGATACCGGCATCGTTGCTGATGCCGAACACCGGGACCGTATGGCCCGGTCCGGCCTCGGCTCCATCGAACCCCGTGACGGCATGAGTGGGCTGGACAGGCTCATGGCGGGGTCCCTCGATCGTCTGGCCCTGGTTCGTTTCTTGGCCCCTCCTGCCGACAGTGACGCGCTGTGCGGCGGGGAAAGGCTTCGCGTCTACCCCCCTTCGATCCCTGGTGGTCTTGAGATGTTCGAAACATGAAAATCACCTCCTTGCGCCAAAGCATCGCCGAAATGGAGCGGCTGCTGATCGGGTTGCTCGCGGCCACGCTGGAGGAGACGGGGCCGGCGGGCATGGTGGATGCCTACACCGGTTGGATGGCGGTCAGCCGCGACCGTCTCGTACGGAATGGGGCAGACCGTTCGCGGCCGGAGGATGCATGGCGGGCTTGGGAGAAGGCCAAGATGGCGTGGTCGATGACGCCGGCGCTGGGACCTCAGGTCACATTGGTGGAGGCGTGCATCCGCGCCCTGCCCGAAGTTCTGACCGGGCGGCAGCGGGCCCACGATATCCTGTTCCCTGATGGTTCCATGGAGCAGGTCACGGCGATCCACCGCGACAACCCGGTGGCTCATCATTTCAACGCTCTGTTTTGCGATCGGGTTGTCGCCTACGTGCGCGGACGGGTGGCGGCCGACCGCCAGGCGGCCATCCGCATTCTGGAGATTGGCGCCGGTGTCGGCGGCACGACGGAACCGCTACTGACCGGTTTGGCACCTTTCCGAGACAATATCGCCGAGTATTGCTTCACCGATGTGTCCCACGCCTTCCTGCACCGCGCGCTGGAACATTTCGACGTGGCGAAGCCGTTCCTGACAACGCGCCTTCTGGATATCAACCAGCCGTTCATTGGCCAGGGGGTGCCGCCTGATCGTTTCGATGTGGTGGTTGCCGCCAATGTCTTGCACGTGGGCCTGGATATAAGGCGGTCTCTTCGCGGCGTGAAAGCGGTGATGCGGCAGCACGGACTGCTGTTCATCAACGAACTGAGCCACTGGTCGCTGTTCACCCATTTGACGTTCGGACTGCTGTCGGAGTGGT
>CAIYDT010000239.1 GCA_903924985.1 uncultured Acetobacteraceae bacterium | reverse complement strand
GTTTCATAACCGTTCGGCATCCGCTCGATGAATTCCTCGGCGCCTGCAAGGCGGGAGGCACGCACGACATCCTCGATCGTCAGGCCAGGACGGCCGGCGATGATGTTGTCGCGGATCGAGCCGCGGAACAGGAAATTATCCTGCAGTACGACGCCGAAGCTGGAGCGCAGATGGCGCAGATTTATTTCGCGCAGGTCGGCGCCGTCGATCTTCAGGAAGCCCTGGTAGTCGCGGTTGATGCCCTGCAGCAGGCGCGCCAGGGTGGATTTTCCCGAGCCGCTGCGGCCGACCACGCCCATCATGGTGCCGGCCGGGATCGAGAAGGTGACACGGTCCAGAGCCGGCACTTTAGTGCCGCCATAGGTGAACGACAGATCGTCCACGATGATCGCGCCTTCGAAATTTGGTCGCTGCCCCCCGGACGCGGCATCGGCTTCCAATGGACGGTTCAATACCGATCCGGCCTCGCCGATGGCGGAGCTGAACTCCTCGAAATCCTCGATCAGACGTGCCAGGCCAACCAGGGGCTGGGCGACGCGCATCGACAGCATCATGAATGCGAACAAGGATCCGACCGCGTAGCCGGTATCATCGGCGAGCGCGAGGTAGGCGCCGAGCAGGATGATGCCGATCGACATGAACCGCTCGATCGGGGTGATCATGGTCTGCGGCCAGCTCGCCAGCTTGCCGAACGCCATGCGCCATTTGCCGGCGTCGGCCACCTTGGCGTCCCACAATTCTTTGCGCTGGGGCTCGATGGCGAGGGATTTGACAGTCTTGATCCCGAAGATGGTCTCGCCGAGCACCGAAGCGCGGGCGGTCTCGGCGAGGATGACGTTGCCGAAGACTTTGCGCAGCGGCTTCAGGAAGGCGAGGATGATCAGCGCGATCATCGCCGAACAGGCCACGACGATCCAGGCCAGCGTGGTGCTGAGGTAAAACAGGAACGGCAGCAACACCACCAGCGTGAACATATCCAGGAACGTCGTCAGCAGTTTGCCGGTAAGAAACTCCCGAACCTTGTTGGCCTGGTTCAGCTTATGCATGGTCTCGCCGGCGGGATGGCGTTCGAAGTAATCGAGCGGCAGGCGCAGCAGGCGGGCGAAGATGTGCAGGTTAAGCTTTGTGTCGAGCCGTGTGCCAACAGTCAGCACGATCATGCGCCTGGCATGGCCGAGCAGGGTTTCATAGAACACGCCGATCGCGAGAATGACCGCCAGCAGTGTCAGGGTGGAATAGCTGTGATGGGTCAGCACCTTGTCCACCGCTGTCATCACCAGCAGCGGTGGGAAGATAGTCAGGAAGCTCAGCGTCAAGGACGCATAGGCGATGTCGCGCAGCGAGCGGTGCTCTTGGCGGACCAGGTTCACCAGCCAGGCGCGGTTGAACGGTGCGTCCGATTCCGCGATGCCGCGATTGGCTCGTATCAGTACCGCCTCGCCGGACCACACCTGTGCCAAACGGGTTTCGTCCACCACGACCGCGGGCTCGCTGATCGGGGACGTGGGGTCCTTGATCGAAACGACGCGGCTTTCCGCGTTGGCGGCGGTCATGAGGCCAGCGCTGCCATCGGTGAACAGCAGCACGACCGGGCCGGCGGCCTGGATGCGCAGCAATTGGCGCCAATTTATCCGAACGCCCTTTGCCCAGAGGCCACAACCTTGTGCCCAGGCAGCCAGAGAAGCAGCGGAGGCGTGAGTTTCGCCGGACGGGCGGCGGAAATCCGCCTCGTCCAGTTCCATCCCGTAGTAGCGTCCTGCCAGCGATACAGCGCGTACACGCGGGTCAATCCGCTCCTCGCGTGGGCGGAATCCGGCGTCGGACGAATTAGTGCGATTATTGGACCGGCTCTGAAGAACGTCCATTTGTGGCTCCTATGCCGCTTCGCCATCCGTCAATCTCGCATAACGTGGCAATAGCCCCTCCACATCGAAGTTCGAGGAGCGTAATGTTTCTTGCTCAAGGAGCGCGGTTTTTTGCGGACTTCTCAAGATCTGACAAAATCATGGCATGACTCTGACTGTCGATTTGTCTCACTAGCGGCGACCATGCGGTGACGCCAGAAATTTGGGCTGGATTGTACCGTAGGAGTTCTCGTTTGATAAACGGGAAGCCGGATTCCAGCAGAAATTGCCATAAATGTGCAGTTGGGTTGAGCGGCACCTGCCGCAACGCCAGATCTAGAATTCGTCGCGAATTACTCTGTTGGATATCGACGAATGGGTTGGGTTGTCGGTTCGGCTTGTGGGGCGGTTGGATGTCCACGGGTAGGCTATTCCTAGTTAACGCGGTGGGATGCTCATCCGCGCTTTCTGCAATGGAATTCGCAATGCCCTCAATCATGTCCATGTAAGCCCAGATCGCCTTGCAACGTAAACCGGCCGCTATGAACGTCTGGGCCATGCCGACCTCGTAACGACGTATTACCCACCATTTAGACTGCACATTTTTGACTGAAGACCAGAATTTTGCGAAGGCGGGATGTCTCAGGGCCACTTCCCCAAACGCAAAAAAATAGGATTGAACGTGGAACCTGTGTTCCCAACTGTCGTTCGCTATCAAGAGGAACCGGGTGTTTACGCTCGGCAAACCACAGATATCCATCGCATCGCGCCATGCAGCGAAATCATAGCCGATATTGCGTCGGAATACCAAACGATTGGCTCGAAGGCGGATCCACTTATGGTCCGATGGCAGCAACCTCGGTGAATTTGTTACAAATACAATATCCAGGCCTTCTTTTTTTAATGAATCAATGTAAGTCCTGGTATAATCGCGGATTATTCCCTCTGGGTCGAAGTGACAGAACACAACCACGCGTTCTCCCAATTCCGGCAGGCTGCCTTGACCATCCTCATACGAAGTGACCGTTTTTCGAAAGTCGCAATACGACAGAACAAACGCTATCCAGCCTCTGCTTGGATTGATCAACCGATTGGTAACGTACCTAAGCAGCTTCCGGAGAAAAACGTAACTCATAGTGCCATTAAGGGTTGCTTCCCGCCCCTTCCTCGGAAGATATCGCGCATGCGCGAGATCGGTCCTTTCATATTTGCCAGCACTCGCCTTGCATGAGCTTCGGCATCGTTCACCGGCTGTTCGAGTGGGGCGCGCGCGCTCGTTCGGCCTGAATTTTGATAGGCGATATGGATTTTGCCGAGGAGATCAAGCGCACGTTCGGCAGACGCCGCCGCATTTGTCGCGAGATCTTTCCGCTGAAGCTCTCTCACCGCGGCGCAAAACAGGACATCAAGTTCGTCATCGGCGAGGTGGACGTTTGGCAGTGAAACTCTGACTTCCACCGGGTCGATAACGTCGGATAACTGATCTGCCTCCAGCAGTCGGCCTGAATTCACCAGAGTGACAAAAGCCCGCCGCCGATACGCAGCGGTACGACCTGAACGACCGTCTGCGCCGGCAGCGGCGTCAGCCGGATGTATGCCGTTGCGTTGCAGTTGCTCGGGAACACCCTCACCACCGCGCTCGGCTACGCACAATATCGCCTCTGCGCCGGCAATCCAGGCGATGTCTTCCGCATCGCCGTCGTCTGAACCGATCCTCTGCAATGCCGAACGAAGCCGTTCGCACGCCACGCCAGCAAGCACAAAGAGCTTTTCCACCTCCGCCCTCTGTTCCCCGGCGAGTAGGCGGTGGAATGCGCGATGCAATAGCAGTGGGCCCAGACAGAGAGGCATGATTAGTGCTAACACCTCCAGGGTCTCAGTTTCTCTGCCATCCGGACGGTGCGCCAAATGCTCTGGCGGAGATCCAAATCGTGCCATGCACGAGCCGGACAGTTGTTCCCAGACGGTATTTGCGACGTGTTTGTCGGCCGCATTCACGGCTTCCCTGTAGGCACGAACGGAGAGCCCGAACCAAAGATCAGTCCCGGCTTCGGCCATGGTAGCGGCATTCAGGAGGTATTGCCGATAAATACTTCTCTCATCTACGGTTGGCAGAACCTGACCGGTCGCAGGGGCGGCAGGTGGTCCGAGGCGGCAACGCGCAACCAAGGAAGCGCCGCCGGTTCGTTGAACATCGACCTCTGTAAATCCCGCTTCGAGGAGAAGGTTCGTCAGGCTAGACTTGTTTTGCAGAACAAGATGGTAACCGACGGACAGGAGCGGCACCAGCAGACCGGATGGCGTGTTCTTGGTTACTGCCTCCATATCCGGGGTCGTCAGAACTAGGCTTCCTCCGTCTCGCAAAGCGCTGCGCAACAGTTGAATAAATTCACGGGGGGAGGGTAGATGTTCCAGAACTTCGGATGCCATCACTACGTCGAACCGTCCGCTCAATGCGGGGTCATCGAGTGTGAGGTAGCGGGATTCAATCGGCAGGTTCAGTGCGTCCCGTCCAGCCGCGGCTATGGGCGATGGGTCCAGCCCGGCAACTTCCCAGCCCAGGGCTCGCCGGGCGAAGTCCAGGCCGAACCCGAACCCGCACCCGACTTCCAAGAGGCATGTGCCTGCAGGGCGTCGCAGGGCCTGCAGGTTTGCCGTTATGCCCCACAGCCCCGCGCCCTGCTGAAGATAAAACGCCAGGGCGCCGTTTCCGCCTGGCGGCTGGATTTCATATTCAGCGGTGGAAGCTGGATGGAAGAAACCGCATCGGCAGTGCGGGCAAAAGAGCAAGGACGCATACTGGGCATCGGAAGCCCGCCCGGGCCACGCTGTTCGTAGGATTATGGGCTTTTCACCGCCGTGACAGCAAGTCGGACAACCCGCTTCCAGGTTGAAGAGGCCGACCGGAGATATCCAGTGGAACGGATCTAACAGATAAACCGGGAGAGTATCTGCTCCTCGGAGCGCATCCGACGCCATACGGGCAAAATGCTCCCTTTTTTCAGCACGGGCCGGTTTCATTGCACAATTCCATGATAGAAGCCCAAGAGCCTATCTTCAGAGCGGCGGGCTGAGTTGCAAACACCATTATGACCAAATCCGGATAGCTGCAGTGTTTTTATAGCCCAAGGACCTATAGGTAGCAATACATCATAAAAATAAAAGACTTCATTGCATGGGTCCGTAGATAAAATCCGGCATATATACATGACATTATCGTGTCGTGGTTTGCACGGTTCTGTATCTTTTGTCTATGCCGTAGGATCGGTTAACGGTTATCCGCCTCCCCCCTTCATTTTCACCCTCCCCTGGACCGTCAGGGCTGTTCAACGCTGAGGACTTGGTCGGTTTAGCAGCGAGAGGTCGGGGGAAAAGTTGGTTCCCTCGGCGCGTTTTGTCTGAATCTATGTCGGGCAACCATCATGAAGGGTTGCCCCGATGTCGAGTGTGCTGCTGACGCTGTTTTCCGATCTTGCCGATCCACGCCGCGATCAGGGGAAAATGTATCCACTGGCGCCGATCCTGCTATTCACGGTGCTCAGCATGCTGGCCGGTGCGCGGTCATATCGTCAGGTTCACGCGTTCATGCAGACCCACCTGGATCGCCTGAACAGCGGGTTTGGCCTATCGCTGCGCCGCGCGCCCGCCTATTCGTCGGTGCGTTTCATCTTGCGCGGCCTTGACGGGATGGAGATCGAGCGGG
>CAIYDT010000238.1 GCA_903924985.1 uncultured Acetobacteraceae bacterium | reverse complement strand
TCGTTCGGATTGGGGGTCATGCTGGGCCTTGGGCGGTGGCGGGTAAAACTAACGGTTACGTCTGAATATCTAACGTAGCGGACATGCCGCGCCAAGGGGAATCTGGGGGCCATCCCGACTCATGGACGGCCTGGAACACGGCGGCCGCCTCGCCCCACAGCCTGTCAAAGTCTCGGTGCCGAGGTGCTAGCCCTCGATCGCCTCCATCCGTCGGACCCGCACCCGGCGGATCTTGCGGGGGTCGGCGTCCAGGATGCGGAACTCGATACCGGAGGGATGGCCGATCAGCTCCCCCCGTGTCGGCACGCGGCCGGCGAGGGTGAAGACCAACCCGCCGACGGTGTCGATGTCGGCGTCGCGTTCGTCCTCGGTCAGGACGGGGCCCATCTTCTGTTCGAATGCCTCCACCGAAAGGCGGGCATTGATGTCCAGCGACCCGTCGGGGCGTTCGGTGACCATCGGCGCCTCGGGGTCGTCGTGCTCGTCGGAGATGTCGCCGGTGATGGTTTCGACCAGATCCTCAATCGTTACCAGCCCGTCGATGCCGCCGTATTCGTCCACCACGAGCGCCATGTGCATCCGCTGCTGGCGCATCTGCAACAGCAGGTCCAGCACCGGCATTTGCGGCGCGATCATCAGGGGTTTGCGCAGGATGGATTCCAGGGTGAAGGTTTCCGGTTTGCCGACATAGGCAAAAACGTCCTTCACGTGGATCATGCCGATCACGTCGTCCAACTGCTCCCGATACACCGGCAAGCGAGAGTGGCCGTCGTCGCGGATCAACTCGATCGCCTGTTCCAGCGTCACATCGGCGCGCATGGCCACGATGTCGGCGCGCGGCACCATGACGTCGTCGGCCGTGGTTTCCCGCAGGCGCAGGACGTTTGCGATCAATGCGCGCTCATGGCGGTCGAGTTCCGGTATTTCGCCCGGTTCATGCTGTGCGTCGGCCGCTTCCTGCACCAGTTCCGCGATCGATTCGCGGAGGGAGTGTTCGGGGTGCTTGCCGCCCAGCAGCACACGTAATCGGCCGAGCAACGATCCGCTCATCCGCGCCTCCACGGATTTGGCACGCCGATAGAGTGCAGAATGCGGGACTCCGCCATTTCCATATGGCGGGCCTCACCGGGGTGGTGGTGATCCAACCCCTGCAAGTGCAACGACCCGTGCACCACGAGATGCGCGAGATGTCTGGCAGGCGACCGGCCCGCCGCAGCGGCTTCGCGCCGGATCACACCGAGCGCCAGGATAATCTCCGGCTCCGGGTGTTCGTAGGTCAGCACGTTGGTGGGTTTGTTCCGCCGCCGGTGCAGGCTGTTCAGCCGCCGCACCACCGCATCGTCCGCCAGGATGATGGTTCCCACCGCCCCGGCTGCCCGAGCGGCACGCAGTACGAGAGCCTCCACGCGCGGCACCAGCCGGCGCCAGTCCGGTTCGGCAACGATCACGGTAAGGTCCGGTAGGACCTCGGGGTTCCCCGCCGAGGCGGGGCTTCTACTGTCCGGTATTTCCATTGTCCTGATATTTACCCCGCTGCCACCGTTTCCGGGGATGGCCGGGTCAAGCCCGGCCATGACGTGGGGGAACGACGGTGCGTCATGGCCCGAACATTTCCCCTGCCCGGCGGGCTTCCCGTCGCGTATCGCCCTCGGCGGCGGCGCGCTGTTCATACGCTTCCACGATGCGGGCGACCATGGGGTGGCGCACCACGTCGCGGGCAGTGAAGCGCACGACGCCGATGCCTTGCACACCCTCCACCGTATCCAGCGCGTCGCGCAGGCCGGAGCGGGTGCCGGAGGGCAGATCGATCTGCGTCAGGTCGCCGGTCACGACCATGCGCGTGCCTTCCCCCATGCGGGTGAGGAACATCTTCATTTGCGCCGCCGTGGTGTTCTGTGCCTCGTCCAGGATGGCGTAGCAGTGTGCCAGGGTGCGGCCGCGCATGAAGGCCAATGGTGCGACCTCGATCTCTCCGCTGGTGATCCGGCGGGTGACCTGATCGCCGGGCATCATGTCGTGCAGGGCGTCGTACAGCGGGCGAAGGTAGGGATCGACCTTGTCCTTCATGTCGCCGGGCAGGAAGCCGAGGCGTTCGCCGGCCTCCACCGCCGGGCGGGACAGTACGATGCGGTCAACCTTGCCGGCCTGCAGCATCGCGACGGCCTGTGCCACCGCCAGATAAGTTTTGCCGGTGCCGGCGGGGCCGACGCCGAACACCATCTCATGCGCCGCCAGCGCCTCCATATAGGTGAACTGGCCGGGGCTGCGAGGACCTACGGCGCCGCGTCTGGTGCGGATGGCGGGCATGTCGGACAACGGCAAACGTGGGTCGACTTCAGCGTCCGCCAGCTTGATCGCGGCCTCGATTTCCGGCCTGCCGACGCTCTCCCCCCGCTCCAGCCGGCGCCACAGGCCTTGCAGCATGCCCTGCGCCACATCCACGCGCCCCGAGTCCCCGGCGATTGCCACCCTGTTGCCGCGGCATGACAGCCGCACCCCCAGGGCTTGCTCGATCCGAGCCAGATGCCGGTCATGATCGCCGAGCAGGAGGGGGAGCAACGTGTTGTCGTTGAACTGAAGGGTGATGGCCTTGCCACCCGATACGGGGGCCAAGGGGTCGGACGGGAGGGCGGATACGAGGGTCAAGCGCTGCGTCTCTCCTGGCTGGTGTGAATGATCCCCGCGAGCGAGTTGGGGTGGGCGGCCGTGATTGTCACCTGGACCTCCGAACCGATCAGCTCGGCGGGGCCTGTGACGTGCACGGGTTGAAGGTAGGGCGATCGGCCCGCGATCTGGCCGGGGTGGCGGCCGGTGCCGGTGAACAAAATGGGCATGGTCAGGCCGACGCAGCTCGCGTTGAACGCCGCTTGTTGCTCTCTCAATAGTGCCTGCAACGCTTGCAGCCGGCGGTCTTTCTCGGCTTCCGGCACTTGCATGGGCGCGCCGGCGGCGGGGGTGCCGGGGCGGGAGGAGTATTTGAAGCTGTAGGCCATGGCGAATGTCACATCGCGGACCAGATGCATTGTAGCCTCGAAGTCGGCCTCGGTCTCGCCGGGGTGGCCGATGATGAAATCCGACGACAGCGCCAGATCGGGGCGAGCTTCGCGCAGTTTGCGCACGACATCGCGGTACTCGTCCGCTGTGTGCTTGCGGTTCATCGCCTGGAGAATGCGGTCGGAGCCGGACTGCACCGGCAGATGCAGGAACGGCATCAGGCTGGGCAGGTCGCGGTGCGCGGCGATCAGATTTTCATCAACGTCCCTCGGGTGGGACGTTGTGTAGCGCAGGCGCTTGAGGCCGGGGATCTCGGCCAGCGCCCGTAGCAGGCGGCCGAGGCCCCAGGTCCCCTCCCCCCCGCCATCCACGTCTTGCGGTGCCAAACCATGCCAGGCGTTGACGTTCTGGCCCAGCAGCGAAATCTCGGCCGCCCCTTGTGCGACCAGTCGCTTGGCCTCGGCGATCACCGTCGCCGCCGACCGGGATTGTTCGGCGCCACGCGTGTAGGGAACGACGCAGAAGCTGCAGAACTTGTCGCAACCCTCCTGAATGGTCAGGAAGGCGGTAATGCCCTGCGGCGCGGCGGCATCGGGCAAATGATCGAATTTATCCTCCGCCGGGAAGTCCGTCTCGATCACCTTATTGCCGGCGCGGCTGGCGCGGGCGACCATCTCCGGCAGGCGGTGATAGGTCTGCGGTCCGAGCACGATGTCCACATAAGGCGCGCGGGCGAGGATTTCCGCGCCCTCGGCCTGCGCGACGCAGCCGGCGACGGCCAGGATCATGCGGTTGCCGGTCGCTTCCTTCATGCGGCGCAAGCGGCCGAGCTCCGAGAAAACCTTCTCGGCGGCTTTGTCGCGGATGTGGCAGGTGTTGAGGATGACCATGTCCGCGCCGTCCGGTTCGGCGGCGGGGGCATAACCCAGGGGGGCCAGCACGTCGGCCATGCGCCCGGAGTCATACACGTTCATCTGGCAACCCCAGGTGATGACGTGCAGGCGCTTGCGCGCTGTCGTGGTTGCCAATGCCTCGGCGTCCATCAGAGATCGTGTCCCGACCAACCGCACCGGACCAGCCCGGCTTGGAAGGGGGGAGGAATCGTCGGGATAGCGGGCGGGGTCAAGCGTGGCAGTTTGGTTGGGTCTCCGGTTCGGTGCGGGAGTATGGCAGGGGG
>CAIYDT010000237.1 GCA_903924985.1 uncultured Acetobacteraceae bacterium | reverse complement strand
TGGTGGCCATACAAAGGCTTGACCGTGCTGTCCATGTCGTGGATCCACGGCTCGCCCAGCAGCGGGGCCATGCAATAATCCGAACTTCCCTCTTCAAAAAGTAAGATGGGCAAAACCCCGGGCAATCCTGCCGATCAGGCGTATCGGGTTCTCCGCCTGACATAATGGTCGAGTGCTTTGACAGTGGCCTGTCCCGCCACCTTGAGGCGGCTGCCCAGATAATCCCAGATCGGAATGCCGAGCTTGCCGCATGTCTTTGCCAGACCGAGGAAAGCATCGCGGCTATCGCGGCCGTCATCGCTTCGCGTCCCGGCGCTGACCTTCCGCCGCGTGACGTAACAGCGGATGTCGTTCTCGGACCCGTTGGTGTGCAGCGGGATTTCCGGCCGGTCCAGCACCATCAGCAACTCCGCCTTGTTGGCGTGCAATCGCGCCAGCAGGCGGTCCAGCGTGGCGAAGCCGGTACGGCGGCGGAAGATACGGTCGAACCGCGCCCGCAACGCGCTGGCCTGGCGCCTGGACGGGTTAAGGCGGTAAGCCCTGAGACTGGCGTAAAAGTTCCAGATCAGCCCCCGTATCCGCGTCTGCGCCGCGCGCTGGAGATCGTTGAATGTGTCCAGCTTGTGCGCCAGCCGTTCCGCATGCACCCAGCACAACGCGTGCTTCCCGACATTAAACTGCCCCGCGTCATCGCTCAGCACGACGGCATCGCGAAGATGGCCGTGCGCCTGAACGCTGCCCCAGAGCGCGCCTTCCGTGGCGACACGGATTGGATCAGGTATCGTATCCAGCCCGGCGAAGCTCAGCCGGTCGAGATGTGCCAGCCAGGCATCGCGATCGGCGAAGCACGTTTCTGGTTCGGCCGCGAGGCGGGCAATCAGCGTGCCGGGCAACGAATGCTTTCGCATATAGCGATACGCGGCGTCGTTGAGCACGTAATCGGTATGGCCGGCACGAAGCAGATCGAGAAAATTCAAACGGCTCTTCGACGGCCGCGTGGCGAACGAGGTAAACCAGTCATTGCCAATCTGCGTGCAAAACCCGTTCTTACCCGCATGGCGCGCGCCGGTGTCATCCACCGATACAAACGCCGATGTTTCCAGCCCGGCACGCAGAACCGCCTGGGCTTCGGCGACGAACTCATCCTGTTTGTCCGTCAAAAGACGTTGCAGCTGACGTTTCGATATCGCCACCCCCACCGATCGTAAGAACACCAGCAGCCGGGGCGGAGTCGACTGCCCCTGATGATATTGCATCAGCACGAAGCGGCGTAGTTCGGGACCAAAATGGCCCGCGATCCCCTCCGGCAACGGCGCCAGGATCGTCCGCCCATCCGGGGTGACCCAGCGCGCGCGCTGGTAGCAGGTCGCTCGCACGGTGATCACAAGATCCTGAACCAGAAACGGCTCATACCCCTTGAAGCGGGAGCCGGGCGGCACCTCGGCTTCGATCACCTTCTCATCGATGCTCACCCGGGGCGTCACCTTGCCCCGGCGGCGGCGCTGCTCCGGCTTACCGGGCTTCGGCGGCTCGGTACCCTTGTCCATGCCGCTCGGTTTGATGATCGGGCGGCCCTTCAGACCTTTCAGCCGGGCGATTTCTTCGCGTTGTTCGGCGACAACCTGCTTCAGGGCGGCGACTTCGCCAAACAGTTCGACCAGCAGAGCCTCAAGCTCCGGACGGCTCAGCGCAGATAGGGCGGGCGGCGGAGGCACATCACGTAAAGAGTCCACGGCGACGAATCGGTGCAAGGGAAAAATGTGGCTCCGCCCACACTTTTGCTCCTCTTACTTCAAAAATACATAAACCACTGACAGGCAACAAGAATTCTCAGACCATACCTTGCGTTCCTGGCTACACTGCGAGGTCCAGCAACTCGAACGCCCGCCGCTGCACCGAGGTTGGGCGGGTCAGGACGGTCAACGGACGAT
>CAIYDT010000236.1 GCA_903924985.1 uncultured Acetobacteraceae bacterium | reverse complement strand
GGGGCAGCGACACCCTTGTGCCGGGAGGCCCTTCCTCATACTGCATGAATACGAGGTTCCAGATCTCGATGAACCGGTCCCCGTCTTCGTCGGGGGAGCCTGGGGGGCCGCCCGGAATGTGGTCGCCGTGGTCGTAGAAAATCTCGCTGCACGGGCCGCACGGGCCGGTGTCGCCCATGCGCCAGAAATTGTCGCTGGTGGGGATGCGGATGATGCGGCTGTCCGGCAGGCCGGCGACCTTCTTCCAGATGGCGGGGGCTTCCTCGTCCTCCGAGTAGACGGTGACCAGCAGGCGGTCCTTGTTCAGGCCAAAATCGCGGGTGAGTAACTCCCACGCGTAGGGGATCGCCTGGTCCTTGAAGTAATCCCCAAAACTGAAATTTCCCAGCATTTCGAAGAAGGTGTGGTGGCGGGCGGTGTAGCCCACGTTGTCCAAATCGTTGTGCTTGCCCCCGGCGCGCACGCATTTCTGCGCCGTGGTGGCGCGGGTGTAGGCCCGCTTTTCCTGCCCGGTGAACACGTTCTTGAACTGGACCATGCCCGAGTTCGCGAACATCAGCGTTGGGTCGTTGCGCGGCACCAGGGGGGAGGACTCCACCACCTGGTGCCCGTTCCGGGCGAAATATTCGAGGAAGGTGGCGCGGATGTCGTTGCTGCTGGCCATGGGCGGAGGTCTGGTCCCGAGATTGTGGCGCGAAAGCAGGGAGGTAGCGCAGGTGGGGGGCGGAGTCACGCGGGAGTGGCAACCCCCCGTGTCATGGCAAGCGCTTGGCCCAGGGCAGCATCCGGCGCAGCGTGACATCGTGCAGGACGAAGTGATGGAACAGCGCCGCCGCGCTGTGCATACCGGCGACGATCATGATCGCGTTGGCGGCCAGCGCGTGCCACTCGCCGACTTGATGCGCCCTGGCGCGATCGCCGGGAAACAACTGCGGGAGCTGGACGACATTGAATATCGAATCGCCTCGTGCCCAGGCGGTCGCGACGCCCAACACCACGGCGGCCAGCAGCAGGGCGTAGAGCAGCCAATGCGTCGCATGCGAGACCGCCAGCGTCGGGCCTTCTTGTAGTGCCGGCAGCAGGCCTCCCTTGGTCGTGCGCCAAACCAGGCGGACGACCAACACAATGCCGAGCATCGCGCCCAGCAGCAGGTGCAACGACCGGTAATCGACCCTTAACGCGCCCCGAGGCACGAAGTCGATGGTCTGGCCGATCGTCCATAGCAACACGACCAGAATGGCGGTCAGCCAATGCAGCGCGATGGTCGTTGGCGCGTGGCGCGAACGTTCACTGACGGCGGAAGAAGGCATGCGAGGGTCCTGGCTGGCCGGCGCCCGTATGCCGGACCTCTGGGGTAGTCGGCAATGTGGAAAACCCCGCCGTGGGAGGAACAGTCTCCGCCCCCTACCCCAACTCGATCCGTATCAAAGCTGGCTTTTCCATCACCGTATTCAACGCCTCAATCCGCGCCAGCGCCCTGGACATCGCGCTTTCCTGCGTTTCATGCGTCACCAGCACCACCGGTACCGCCTCTCCGGGCGAGCGTCCCCGTTGCAGCATCGATTCCAGCGAGATCCCCTCATCCCGCAGCACCGCCGTCACGTCCGCGATCACGCCCGGCCGGTCCACGACCATCAGCCGCAGGTAATACGCCCCGACATGCGCGCTCATGGGCACGCTCGGCGCCTGCGACAGCGCGGAACCGGACGCCCCCCAGACCGGCGTCACCCGTCCCCGCGCCAAATCGATCAGGTCGGCGACAACGGCGGAGGCCGTCGGCCCCTCCCCTGCCCCGCGCCCTTCCAGCATGACGCGGCCGACGAAGTTGCCCTCGGCCACCACGGCGTTGAACACGCCGTCGACCCGAGCGATCGGGGCGGACTGGGGAACCATGCAGGGGTGAACCCGGGTCTCGATCCCCTGATCGGTCTGCCGCGCGATCCCGAGCAGCTTGATGCGGTAGCCGAGTTCGGAGGCGAAGCCGATGTCCAGAGCGGACACGCGGCGGATGCCCTCCACATAAACGGAGTCGAACGCGACGGGACGGCCAAACGCCAGGGCCGCCAGGATGGCCAGTTTGTGCGCGGCGTCGATGCCGTCGACATCGAAGGATGGGTCGGCCTCCGCATATCCAAGCTTCTGGGCGTCCGCGAGAACGTCGGCGAACTCCCGCCCGTGCTCGCGCATCTGGGTCAGGATGTAGTTGCAGGTGCCGTTCAGGATGCCGGTGACGCGGGTAATGCGGTTGGCGGCCAACCCCTCGCGCAAGGCCTTGATGGCGGGGATGCCGCCGGCCACAGCGGCCTCGAACGCCAGGGACACGCCATGTTCCTCGGCGGCGGCGGCCAGTTCGGCCCCGTGCACCGCCAGCAACGCCTTGTTGGCGGTGACCAGCGGCTTGCCGGCGGCGATGGTGGCGTTGGCCAAAGCGCGGGCTGGGCCTTCGGAGCCGCCGATGGCTTCCACCACCACGTCGACGCCGGGATCCCCCGCCAGAGCGACAGGATCGTCGTACCAACGCAGCCCGGTCACCGGCACGCCGCGGTCGCGCGAACGGTCCCGCGCGGAAACGGCGGTCACGACGATGGGCCGGCCGGCGCGCGCGGCGATCAGGTCGGCGTTCTCACGCAGCACCTTCAGGACCCCGGCCCCAACAGTGCCAAGGCCGGCGACGCCGACGGAAAGGGGGCGGGTCATGGGCGGTGGCTTCCAAATCCAAACACGTCATGCGCGTCCCCATCGGCACCGATGGTGATCGCGGCGGTCCTCGGGTCAAGCCCGAGGATGACGAAAAGGGGGAAGATGGTGGCGAAACAACTCATTGTGCGGCGACTTCCGAAAGTGGGGCCTCGGCGACATTCGATCCCGCTTGCAGGAACCCGCGAATGTTGCGCACGGCCTGCCGCAGCCGGTGGGTATTCTCCACCAGTGCGATGCGTACGAAGCCGTCGCCGTATTCGCCGAATCCGAGCCCCGGCGCCACCGCGACCTTGGCGCGCGCCAGCAGCAACTTGCTGAACTCCACGCTGCCGAGCGAGGCGTAAGCCGGCGGGATCGGCGCCCAGGCAAACATCGACCCCTCCGGGCTCGGCATATCCCAACCAGCGGACACCAGGCCCTTGATCAGCACGTCGCGGCGGTCGCGGTATAAAGTCCGCATTTCCTCCACGCAGTCCTGCGGACCGTTCAGCGCGGCGGTGGCGGCAACCTGGATCGGCGTAAAGGCGCCGTAGTCCAGATACGACTTCATGCGCGTCAAAGCGTTGATCAGACGGGCATTGCCGGCAGCGAAGCCCATGCGCCAGCCCGGCATGGAGTAGGTTTTCGACATGGAGGTGAACTCCACCGCGATGTCTTTCGCGCCGGGCACCTGCAGGATCGACGGCGGGACTTTGTCGCCGAAATAGATCTCCGCGTAGGCCAGATCGGACATCACCCAGATCTCGTGCTTCTTGGCGAAGGCCACGATCTCTTTGTAGAAATCGAGGTCCGCCAGATACGCGGTCGGGTTGGACGGAAAATTCACGATCAGCGCGGTGGGCTTCGGCACCGAGTGCTTCACCGCCTGATGCAAGGCCCGCAGCATCTCATCGTCCGGAGAGGCCGGCACGCTGCGTACGCCCGCGCCGGCGATAATAAAGCCGAACTGGTGGATGGGATAGGACGGGTTCGGCACCAGGATGGTGTCACCAGGACTGGTGATCGCCGACGCCAAATTGGCCAGGCCCTCCTTGGAACCGAGCGTCGCGATGACCTCGGTATCCGGGTTCAGCCCGACGCCGAAGCGGCGCTCATAATACCCCGCCAGCGCCCGGCGCAGCCCGGGGATGCCCTGACTGGAGGAGTAGCGATGCGTCTTCGGGTCCTGCACCGCCTCCACCAATTTCGCCACGATATGCGGCGGAGTCGCGCTGTCGGGATTGCCCATGCCGAGGTCGATAATATCCTCCCCGGCGGCCCTGGCCTTAGCCTTGGCCGAGTTCACTTCGGCGAAGACATAGGGCGGCAGGCGACGGATGCGATGGAACTCGCCGGAGGAATCGGAACTCATGGTCGGCCTTTCGGGGCTTGTGAGGGCGTTATTGTAGCAGACGGATCAGAACGCCGCGACCGGCGGCTTCGCCGCCCATTTGGATCGCGTCGACCGGAACGCCCGCGGCCTGCAGCGCGCTGGACACCGCTTTGGCGCGTGCGACCGCGAGGCTCAGGGCAGAAGCCTGCGCCTTTGGGTCGCTGGACGTGGCGTCGCCATAGCCGGTCAAGGCTATCGCCGCCCCCTTCCGGTGCAACGCGACTTGCTTCACCGCCTCGGCCATCGCCGGAGTCAGAACCGATGAGTCCGGATCGAAGGACACGGTCATATCGTTCGCCCCGGACGGCTGCGGCGCGGCCGCGATCGGGGTCGTGGAAGCCGGCGCGGCAGCGACAGGCACCGGTGCGGCGGCCGGACGCGGCGGCGGTTCGCTGGGCAGCGGCGGCGGCTGCGCCGGTTCCGGCGCCGCTTCGGCGACGGCGGGCGGTGCGGCGGCCGGCATCTCAGGTGCGGCCAGCGGTGTGCTTTGCACCGGTTTTCTCGGCGCCGGGGACGGCGGGGCCGCCG